>DASYXX010000793.1:0-22234 GCA_035934395.1 Streptosporangiaceae bacterium | reverse complement strand
CTGCACCTGCCTGCCGCGTTCGATTCCGAGCAGGCCGTGTGGAAGCGGGTGACGGAGCTGATCGACATGCTGGGCCTCGAAGCGACCCGCACCAAATTCGTGCATGAGCTGTCCACCGGCGTGCGCCGAGTGGTCGACCTTGCCTGTGTGGTAGCTCATAGCCCGAGCGTCGTGCTGCTCGACGAGCCCTCCAGCGGAATAGCTCAGCGCGAGTCAGAGGCGCTGGCTCCGCTTCTGCTGCGGCTGCGCGATGAGCTTGGCGCAACCGTGCTCCTCGTCGAGCACGACATGCCGCTGATCACTTCCGTGGCTGACCGGCTTGTCGCCCTAGACCGCGGGCTGGTCATCGCCGCCGGGCCGCCCGCGGGGGTCCTGCGTGACCCGGTGGTGATCAGCTCCTACCTCGGCGACAACGCGGCCGCGATCGGCCGCTCGGGAGCGCTCCAAACCTGACCCGCCCCAGACCATCTCAGGAGGAACCGCCGATGCAACCCTCAGATCCGCCGCAGCGCAGAGTGCTCCTGCGACGCTATGGACCGCTGATCGCGATCCTGGCTGTGCTCGTCGTCGTGGCCGCCGTGGTGCTGGCAACGAGAGGCAACGGCCCGAAGGCCAGCTCGAACGCCGCCAAGACCGCTGGCCGCTCCCACTCCACGGGGGCGCTCTCCTGGGCCCAGGCCGCGGCGGAAGGCAAGACTACGTCGATCGACTGGGGGAGCCGCTGCGACACCACCACGGGCAAGCTCAAGATCCCCTACTACTTCGCCGGCCAGTGCTACGCGCCCTTCAAAGGCACCAACGGCGGCGCTACGTATCAGGGGGTGACGGCCCATTCGATCAAGGTGGTGCTGTACCTGCCCGAACCCCGCGACCCGGTCCTGGCCTACATCGAGGGCGCGATCGCCGACACCGATACCAACCAGCAGACCATCGCGACGGCCCAGGGATATGCGAAGTTCCTGCAGACGTACGACGAGACCTACGGCCGCACGATCGACCTGATCCCGTTCGTGGCGACAGGCCCCGCTACCGACGACATATCGGCCCGGGCTGACGCCACGACGATCGCGGAGACCATCAAGCCGTTCGCGGTGATTGGCGGCCCGATCCTGACCGCGGCCTTCGGCCAGGAGCTCGTGGCCAACAAGATCTTCTGCATCGACTGCCTCCCCCCCCAGCCCAACGGCTACTACGCCGCAAACTCGCCTTACGTCATCGGCCTCGACATGGGCGCCGACGAGGCGCAGATCCAGCTCGCCGATTACATCGGCGCGCAGCTCGCGGGCCGGCCCGCGGCGTTTGCCGGCAGCCCAGCGATGCTCCACCAGAAGCGGAAGTTCGGGCTCGTCTACATAACAACCGGCCAGGCTTCGGAGATTCAGGCAGATCACTTCGTGCAGAGCCTGGCCAGGTTCGGCGTGAAGCTTGCGGCCAGGCTCGCCTATACCTCGCCGGTCACGATCGACTCGGTTGGGTTTATCGCGAAGCTCAAGGCAGCGGGGGTTACCTCGGTCATCTTCAGCGGCGATCCGGTAGCTCCTGGATCACTCACCAGGGCCGCCACGAGCCAGAACTACTTTCCAGAGTGGATCATCTCGGGATCGCCGCTGACTGATACGACCGTCTTCGCCCGGACATACGACCAGACGCAGTGGGCGCACGCGTTCGGCATAAGCTTCCTCGGCGCGCGCACTGATCCCAAGGTGACCGGATCGATCTACCTGTACCACTGGTTCTATGGCAAGAACCCGCCGGCCGCCACCGGCGCTCCGATCACAGCTGCGCTGGTAACGCTGTTCTTCGCCGCTGTCCAGGGCACCGGACCTGACCTCACGCCTGCTAACCTCCTTGCCGCCCTGTTCGCCGCGCCGAAGCCGCCCGAGGCGCTGACCCAGCCCATGATCACCTATGGCAACCACGGGATCTGGCCGCAGACTGACTACCTGGGGATCGATGACGCCACCGAGATCTGGTGGAACCCGAATGCGTCCGGGCCCGACGAGCTCAACCGCCCGGGCAAGGGTATGTATGAGTATGTCCAGGGCGGAAAGCGCTACCTGCCGGGCCAGTGGCCTCACGTCGCGCCTGACGTGTTCACCACTACGGGAGCGGTGACCATCTACGAGACGATTCCGCCCGCAGAACGGGTCCCGAACTACCCGTCGCCCGCTCGCTCAGGCTGAATCATCGGGGCTGGGGCTCGCGCCACATGCGCCAGATGGTGGGCCCGTGGCCGAGGGCCTGTAGCTCGCCGACGACGCGAAAGCCGTTGCGCTGATACAGCGGCAGGTTGCGCTCGCTGGAGGATTCGAGGTAGGCCGGCACGCCATCGGCGTCCAGGCCGGCCAGGACCTCCCGCAGCATCTGCGTGCCCAGCCCCTGGCCCTGCCGGTCGCGGCGGGTGCCCAGGTAGCCCAGGTACCAGTGCGGCCGGGACTGCCCGGCGTGCAGGCGTTCGATCTGCAGTTGCGTGCGCAGCGCGCGCAGCAGGCGGCCGCCGAAGGCCAGCGCGCTGGGCGCCGCCTCCAGGATGACCTGGCTGAGCGGCATCGCCCAGGCGCCCGGCGCGGCCCACAGCGCGGCGGCCGAGGCGTCGCCGGCGAGGTAACACGGCTTGCCCTGCCGCAGGTAACCGCGACTCATGCTGGTGAAGAACGTACGCAGGCGGTGGTCCCGGCCGCGTAGCTGCGGCGGGATGAGCCAGGCGAAGACCGGGTCCTCGGCAAAGGCGTCGGCCAGCACCTCGCCGAGCAGGGCTGCCTCATCGCGGCGGGCGGCGCGCACGGCCTGGGAGCCTCCGCGGGGAGACACCGTTTCCTGAGTCATCGGACTCCTCTTTTCGCCGCGCCAGACGAGCAGCCTCTCCCGGGGACCACCCCCGTGCAAGCCTGAGCCATCGGCCACGCGGTGTCCATCGGGGCCTTCCAGGGGAACGGGCACGTTTACGTTCCTGCTGCGGAGGACTGATGGCTCGGGGCCGGGGCGGACTGCCTCAGCGCGCGGGCGTGTCGGCTGGGTACTCGGCGGGGTAGGGCTCGGTGTAGTCGGCCGATCGGCTGACGTTCTGCCAGGCGGTGGCCTCGCAGTCGCGTACCCACCTCGCGGCTTTTCAAAGTCGCCGGCTCTGACGGCAGGCGCCGCGCTGTCAGCTGGCGCAGAACGCGGCGAGGTCGCGGGCGGTGTCGCGGCTTATCTCGGGGCAGGCGATGGTGAAGACCTCGGTGCCGTGCATCGTGCCCATGACCTGGCGGCACCGGGCCGGAACACCGGCGCGCAGGAGGAGACGGTAGAAGTTGATGCCCTCGTCGCGCAGCGGATCGCACTCGTTGACGCTGATGATCGTGGGCGGGAACCCCGCGACGTCCTCGGCGGTCGCGAACGACGGCCAGGCCAGCGGGTTGCGCCCGGTGAAGGCCTCGATCCCGTACCCGACGGCGCCGCGGTTGTCGTGCAGGTCGAGCAGGATCCCGTTGTTCTCTGCCGAGGACGGGCATTCCGGCGTAGGCCACTGGCCGGCGATGTACGGGCACATCGCGTAGAGGCCCTTGATCAGGCCGAGCTCACCGTCCTGCTTGAGCTTGAGGCCGGTCGCCAGCGTCAGGTTGCCGCCGCCGCTCTCGCCCGCGACGACGACGCGGGCGGGGTCGATGCCCAGGTGCCCGGCGTTGGCGACGACCCACTTCAGTCCCGACACGCAGTCGTTGAGACCGGCGGGGAACGGGGCCACCTCCGGCACGGACGAGGGCACCACGGCATTGCGGAAGTCGACCATCACGACGGCGACGCCGTTGGCCGCGATGATCTTGCCCCAGCCGCGGTACAGGCCGTCGTAACACGACAGCGCCGCCATGCCTCCGCCGTGGATGTAATAGACGCAGCCGACCGCCTGGTCATGGTCGGGCCGGATGACCTGAAGGTTGATCGAGTTGCCATCCGGCTCGGATACCACCTTCTCGGTGTGCACCCGCAACCCGGCGGAGGGAGCGGCGTCCTCGCTGTCGCACAGCTCCATGAACGAACGGAACTTCTCCGCCTCCTGTCGCGCGGCCTCGGAGTTCGCCTCGGCCAGCAGCGCCTCGCGGCTCTCGACGTCGCCCGCCGACTCCGCCGGGATGCTGGCCAGAATCGCCTTGAGCCTCGGGTCCAGCCGGACGTCACCGGCAACGTCGTACGTCATGATGCGGCTCTCCTCGGGCTCGGGTCTGCTCTGGACAGTAGACGCAAACCGCTTCGAAGTCACCAGTGCGCGATGATGGCCGGATGATCAGCGCCGGCGGGAGGTCGTGGCTGAGCCGGCTCGCCGACCTGGTCGTGCCATCACGACTGGGCCGCAGCTTCCGCTGGCTGCTGGCCTCGTCCTGGGTGACCAACCTTGGTGACGGGATCACGCTCGCCGCCGGGCCGCTGCTCGTGGCGTCCCAGACGCACAACCCGCTGGCCGTGGCGATGGCGACGTTGTTGCAGCGGCTGCCCTGGCTGATGTTCGGGCTGTACGCCGGCGTGGTGGCGGACCGGGTCAGCCGGCGAGCCATCGTGATCACCACCGGGCTGATCCGGGTGGTGATTCTGCTCCTGCTCACCGCGACGATCCTCACCCGCCGCGTCGACACCGCGGTGGTGCTGGCCGCGCTGTTCCTGTTCGGGGTGAACGAGACGTTCGGCGACACCACGACGACCACCCTGCTGCCGATGCTGGTCGACAAGCGCGACCTGGGCATCGCGAACGCGCGCAATTTCACCGGCGTGATCGTGTGGCATCAGCTGGCCGGACCGCCTGTCGGAGCCGCGCTGTTCGCGGCGGGGATGGCGATCCCGTTCGTGAGCGAGACCGTGTGCGTGCTCGCCGGCGTGCTGCTGTTCTCGCGGGTCCGCCTGCCTGCTCACCCCGGGCGCGCACCGGCAGCCCGGGTCCGGGAGGACATCCGCGAGGGGTGGCGCTGGCTGTGGGCGCACGCCGCGGTCCGGACGCTGGCGATCACGATCTTCACCTTCAACGTCACCTTCGGCGCCGCATGGTCGGTGCTGGTCCTTTACGCGCGGCAGCGGCTGGGCATGAACGCGCTCGGCTTCGGGCTGATCACGACCGCGATGGCCGTGGGCGGCCTGCTGGGCACCGCGTCCTACGGCTGGCTGGAGCGGCGCGTCCCGCTGGGCGTCATCATGCGGGGCGGGCTGATCATCGAGACCCTGACTCATCTCGCGCTCGCGCTGACCCGCCAGGTCTGGTTCGCGCTCCTGGTCTTCACGATCTTCGGCGGACACGCGTTCATCTGGGGAACGACCTCGACGAGCGTACGGCAGCGGGCCGTGCCCACCGAGTTCCAGGGCCGTGTCAGCAGCATCTACCTCATCGGCATGGTCGGCGGAATCGTGATCGGCTCCGCCCTCGGCGGCCTGGTCGCATCGGTGTGGGGCGTTACCGCGCCCTTCTGGTTCGCGTTCGCCGGCTCGGCGATCATTCTCGCGCTCATCTGGCGCTCGCTGCTGAACATCGCGCATGCCTAGTGTGTTCTCGCGGCGCCGCCGGCGGCGGCCGGCCGCAGCACGTATGCGCCGAGCCAGTGGCTGGCGAGCAGGGCGAGCTCCACGTTCTGGCGGTTGCCGCGCACCGGCCGGCCGAGACTCTCCTCTGCCTTGCGGATCCGGTACTGGACCGTGTTCTTGTGCAGCGTCAGCTGCTGCGCGGTCGCCTTGTAGCTGCCCCCGCTCTGCAGGAAGGCGAGCAGCGTGTCGCGCAGGCGAGCGTGGTAATCGTCGTCGGTGGCCAGGCCGGCCAGCGTGCCGAGCACCCAGGCCCGCACCAGTTCCCTGGATGTGAGCATCATGGCAACGGGCGCGACCTCGCCGAACGTCACCGCCCGCGTCGCGGGAGATCTTGGGACGAGCATGACTGCCTGGGCGGCGAGGGCCTGCTGGTGGGTGAGGCGAAACCCCGTCGTGCCCTTGGCCGCGTCGCCGAAGGCGACATGGATGTCGGTGTCCAGGCCGGCCGTGCTGGCCGCGGCGGAATCGAACGTGTCCCGGATCCCGAGCGGCAGCCACGCCCATGCGCTCGATTCGTCGCGGGGCAGGAACACGGGATCGCCAGAGCTGTCCGCCTGCCCCGCGACGTGCCGGACCGCACGCTCCAGCCGAGTGATCTGGTCGGCTGCGTCGCCGTCGCCCGTCCAGCACACCAGGCCCACGTGGTACTGGCGAAGCCGGTAGCCCAGCGTCGCCTCCGCCGCGCTGACATCGGTCCGCTCGCCCGACAGCAGGTCGCGGATCCGCGCGGCCTGCGCGGCGCTGCGGTGCCGCAGCCAGTTCTCCCTCTCGTACGCGTAGGCCGCGACCATCTGCTCGGAGGTCTGGTCGATGTAGCCAGCCACGATCTTGGACATGCCCAGCGTGGCGGCGGTGATCATCGCTGCGTCAGCTGCCTGCGCAGCCAGCTCGGTGAGCAGCCGGTCGGCAAAGCGCGTGTGCCCGAGCCGGTAGGCGCGCAGCAGCGCGGTCAGCGGCGTGCCGCGCTGCGCCAGCCGGCGCGCGTACTCCACCGCCGCGGCGGGGGCCTGCACGGTGACCAGGTCGATCTGGTGCTGCATGATCTGCAGGCAGGTCTCGATGTTGCTGCGGACGCTCGAGGCGAGCAGGTCAAGCACCGGCTTGTCGTCGTTGAGCTCCGGGATCTCCCGGAGTATCACGTCGTAGACATCCTCGACCACCGCGCCGGCCCGGCCGGCCACCGCGGCCGCGACATCGGTCACCAGCTCGGCGACCTTGGCACGATCGATGTCCACCTGCGGATTCTTACCATCCACAGGGCTGAATGCAATGCTCTGACCAAGGACAGCCGGGGCCGTGAGGACAAGCATCCGGGGAGAAGGCCGGGACCCGCGCGATGCTCATCATCGGCGGCCTGGTGTCTGTCGCGTTCGGCGTCGTGCTCGGCGCTCGCCCCGACATCGGCGCGGTCACACTGGCCCTGCTGTTCGGCCTCTACAGCATGATCTTCGGCGTCTCGGGGATCGTGACCGGGATCGAGGCGCGGAGCTCGGGCAAGCGCCTGCGCTCGGTCATGGCCGACGCAGCCTGAGCCCCGGGTCGAGCCTTGCGTGGGCGAGCTGGCGGCGGGAGGTGACGCCCAGCTTCCGGAACACCTTGCGCAGGTGGTAGTCGATCGTGTTCGGGCTGAGGTACAGCTGGGCGGCGATCTCCGCGTTGGTCGCCCCGGCCGCGGCCAGCCGGGTCACTTCCGCTTCCTGGGGGGTGAGGTTGTGACCGTCCCGGGCGGCGGCCCGGGCAGGCAGGTTTTCCCCGGCCGCCGACAGCTCCAGGCGGGTCCGCTCGGCGAAGCCCTGCGCGCCGATGTCCTCGAACAGCTGGTGGGCGGCGCGCAGGCTGTCGCGGGCGTCCCGCAGCCGCCGGGCGCGGCGCAGCCACTCCCCGTAGACCAGGTGGCTGCGGGCCAGGTGGCCGGGACCGCGGGCCCGAGCGTGCTGGTCGATGGCTTCCCGGTACTGGTCTTCCGCGCTGGCCGCGTCGCAGGCGGTGAGCGCGCGGGCCCGGGCCAGGAAGCCGAGGAGCACGGGGCCGGGACTCGCCGCGGCCAGCCTGGCCAGCCGGGCGACCAGATCCGCGGCCGCCTCGGCGTGCCCGGAGCGCTGCGCCGCCTCGACCAGGTCGGCCAGCACGAACTTGACCTGCGAGGTGTCATCGATGCCCGCCGCGAAGCTGGCGTAGGCCGCCTCATAGCCGCCCTGGCTGAGTTCGAGGATGCAGCGGGCGTAGTCGGCGAACACGAGCTGGTAGCCCTGCCCCTGCCGGTCAGCCTCGTCGGCGACCTGGGCCAGCAGGGCGCAGGCGTGCTCGGGCGGCCCGCGCCACGCGCTGATGAGCAGCGACCCGATGCTCCACGGCTGGCCCCGGGCTTCGGATATCGCGGTCAGCTCCGCGAAGCACCGCTGCGCCTCGCCCAGGTCACCGCCCAGAAGGCCGGACACCCCGGCGTGGCTGAGCGCCAGGGCCAGGTCGATCATCGCTCCCTGCTCCCGGGCGGCCGCCTCCATCCGGCGGCTCAGCTCGCGCAGCCGCGCGTCGTCCACGAGGATCGTTGCGTCCGCGCAGGCCGCGGCGAGCCACCGGAGCATCTCCGGGGGATCCGCGGTCTCCTGCCGCACCGCGTCGATCGCGCCGCGAAGCAGCGGAGCGGCCGCGTCCAGGCCTCGCAGCTGAAGGGCGGTGTCGGCGTCCAGCAGCAGATCGCCGATGGTGCCGGCGGTCCCCGGCGGCAGCGCCAGCGTCTGGGCCACCCGGGCCACGTCCGTCCGGGTCGTTCCCGGGGCCGCCAGCCGCCCGCTGATCTGCGCTTCCACGACGGCTTCGACCAGGATGTCGCGGGCCAGCCGGATGTCGACCGGGCCGACCCGGGCGGCCGCGGTGAGCAACGCCGACGTCGCCTTGGCCGGCTCGCGCTGGGCGTGGTGGATGCGGGCCTGCACCCGCAGGGCGAGGCCGGTATGGCGCGGATCGTCCCGGTAGCTGGCGGCCGCATCCACCTCGGCCTGGGCCCGGTTGAGAGCTCCGGCGTTGCCGCTCGCCTCGGCCGCGCTGAGCAGCCGGCGGGCGCGCTCGGCCTGGCTCACGCTCAGCGTTGCCGCGCGGTGGAACAGCGCGGCCGCCGACGACCAGCCGCCCCGGCCGCGCGCCCGGGCCCCGGCACGTTCGAGTTCCTCGGCCACGGCCTCGTCCGGGCCGGTGGCCGCCTGGGCAAGGTGCCACGCCCGCCGGTCCGGCTCGGCTGGGCTGGTGGCCGCGGCCAGCCGGTCGTGCGTGCGCTGGCGCTGGGCGAAGGACGCGCCGTAGTAGACCGCGGAGCGGATCAGCGGGTGGCGAAACCGGACCACGTCACGGATCGTGATCAGCTGCCGGGCTTCCGCCGGGGCCGCCGCTTCGCTGCTGAACCCGAGGCCCTGGCCCGCCCGCCACAGCAGAGCGGGATCACCAGTCGGGTCGGCGGCCGCGGCCAGCAGCAGGGCGCGGGTGTCGCCCGGCAGTCCCTGGATCTCCCGCAGGTATCGCTGCTCGAGCTGGCGGCCCACCGGCACCGGCTCGGGCAGCGGCAGGTCGCGGGACAGCTGGCCGGAGGCCAGTTCCTGGCCGATTTCGATCAGGGCCAGCGGGTTCCCTCCGGTCCCGGCCACGATCCGGGCCCCCTCCGGGCGGAGCAGCGCGGACCCGGCCGTCGCCGCCAGCAGGGCCCAGGCGTCCGCCTCGGCCAGCCCGGCCAGCCGCAGCTCAGGGAGCCCGTCGAGCGGGCCGGGACGGGCCGAGGGCTCCCGGACCGCGAAGATGATCCCGATCGAGTCGCCGTGCAGGCGGCGCGCCACGAACGCGAGGGCGTCGGCGGACTCGCGGTCCAGGCAGTGCACGTCGTCGACCAGGCACAGCAGGGACTGGCGGGCGGCCTGCTCGGCCAGCAGTGCCATCGCGGCCAGGCTGACCAGGAAACGGTCTGGTGTCCGGCCCTCCTGCATGCCGAAGGCCAGCCGCAGCGCGGTGCGCTGTGGCGCGGGCAGGGAATCCAGGATGGCCAGGCCGGGCCGGAGGAGCTGGTGCAGGGCCGCGAAGCTGAGCTGCATCTCGGTCTCGACCGCGTCCACCCGGATGACCTGCATGCCCTCGGCGGCGGCCTCGGCGTAGTCCAGCAGCGCGGTCTTGCCGACGCCGGGTTCGCCCCGGATGACGAGGGCGGCGCTGTGCCCCTGGCGGGCGCGGGCCAGGATCTCGTCGAGGCGGCCGCGTTCCTCGCCGCGTCCGAGCAGGCCCTCCACGGGGCAAATCTACTGCCGGGCGGGCCCGGGTGGCCGCAGCGCCCGATGGGGCACGTGGTCGGCGGCGCCGCGGACCACGTGCCGCACGTGATGCCGGGCTCGCCGCCGGTGGTCGACCATGGGACCACCGGTGGCAGTCCCACGGCGGTCACCGGCCCGGCCGGACAGGAGACAGCCATGCCGATGATCGACGTGTACGCCGCCGAAGGAACGTTCGCCAGCAAGCACGACCTGGCCCAGCAGCTGGCCGCCGCGGTCATGCGCTGGGAGCAGGTGCCGCCCATCGCGCTGTTCGAGAAGAACACCGCCGCCTTCGTTCATGACCTGCCCGCCGACGCGATCTCCAACGTCGCCGGGGACAGCAACTACGTTCGCGTCCAGGTCCTCACTCCCGCCGGCGTGCTCGACCGCGACAAGCAGCTAGGTGTGGTCAGGGAGCTCACCGACATCGTTGCGAGCGTGGCCCGCGACGCCACGCTCGCCGACCGCACCTGGGTCCTGATCACCGAATCCCCCGACGGCGGGTGGGGTATCAACGGGCACGCCAATACCGGCGCCGATATCGCCGAGGCGGCTCGCCGCGAACTGACCAGCAAGCCAAAGGAGCCGCTCTCATGACAACCCGGCCCAACATCGTCCTCGTTCACGGCGCCTGGGCCGACGGCTCGAGCTGGAGCTCGGTGATAGAGCGCCTGCAGGACCACGGCTACCACGTCACCGCACCGCAGTTCCCGCTGACCTCGCTGGCCGACGACGTCGCCCGGCTGCGCCAGGTGCTCGATCTCCAGGATGGCCCGACGGTCGTCGCCGGGCACTCCTACGGAGGCCAGATCATCACCGCCCTGGGCGCCGACGCGCCCAACGTGGCCGGCCTGGTCTACATTGCGGCGTTCGGGCTGGATGAGGGCGAGTCGCTCGGCGCATTGCTGTCCCAGGGTCCGGTGACGCCGGCCCTGGCTCACCTGTTCACCGACAAGCAGGGCTTTGGCTGGCTGTCCGAGGACGACTTCGTGCACCACTTCGCAGCCGACGTCGACCCGGTCAAGGCCAGGGTCATGTATGCCGTGCAGCAGGCCCTGGCTGGCTCCGCCTTCACCGACGTAATGGGCGTCCCGGCCTGGAAAACTCAGCCGAGCTGGTACTTGGTGGCCAGCAACGACGAGGCGATCCCGCCCGCCGCCGAGCGTCAGTTCGCGGGCCGGATGGGCGCGACCACGATTGAAGTCCCGTCCGGCCACGTGGCCATGCTGTCCCACCCGGACGAGGTCGTGCAGCTCATCGAGTCGGCTGCGGAAGCCGACCCCGCATGACCTCACCGGGGAGGGCGGGTTCAGGGCGACGGGAGGCTGGCCGACCGGGCAGATGTGTTCACGGGAGGGTGAGGATGACGCGCTGGTGGACGGTGCCGGTTTCGAGCTGGCGGTGGGCCTCGGCGGCCTGCTGCATGGGCATGGTCTTGTGCGCGCGCAGGCGGAGCCGGCCATCGGCCAGCAGGGGCATCGTCTGATCCAGGGCGCCGGGAGCACGATCGGCCGTGGGCTCGGAGAGCGTGACGCCGAAGTCGGCGGCGGCCGGGTCGGACAAGGTGATGACCCGCTTGGGTCCGCCAGCCAGGGCGACCGCGTCGGCCAGGACACCCTTGCCGGCCGCGTCGAACACGGCGTCCAACCCGCCCAGAGCGCGGACCCGGTCGACCAGGCCAGCGCCGTACCGCACCGGCGTCGCTCCCAGCTCGCGGGCGAGCGTTTCGTCGTGCTCGCCGACCGCGCTGATCACCTTGATCCCCCGGGCGACCGCGAGCTGCGTCGCGATGATGCCGACCGATCCGCCGCCGCCGAACAGCAGCAGGGTCTCACCGCTGGTGACGTTCAGCTGCCGGAGGACACCGACGGCCGCCTCGGCCGAGCTGGGCAGCGCAGCGGCATCGATCCATGAAACGGTGTCTGGCTTGCGGGTCCAGATCGAGGCCACCGCGTACTCGGCGTAACCGCCCAGGCCGAACAGCAGGGCCGCGGCGGCGTCGCCGACCGAGGTGCCGGTGACACCGGGCCCGACCGCGTCGACGGTGCCGGCTGCCTCGAAGCCGAGCACGGCGTCAGGGGGCAGCGGGATCGCATCCTTGAGGTAGCCGGCCCGCATGACCAGATCGGTCGGGCTGATCCCGGCCGCCTTGACCTTGATCCTGATCTGTCCCTCACCCGGTTCCGGCATGCCGACCGCGGTCCAGGTCAGCACCTCGGGCGGTCCGTATCCGGTCATCACAACCGCGTTAGGCATGGCGGTCTCCTTTCTCCCGGTAGCGGCCTCGGTGTGGCCGCGAACGATAACTTCAATGCCCTGTTTCTGCTCCGCTGACCGCGCCTTGCGGCTGTGCGGGCGCTTGCTGGCCCCGCTCGCCGGGCATGTCTGCGGAGCCTGCCGGCGCCGAGCCGATGCTCGCGCCGCCGGCCCGGTCACCGGTCCTCATCAGCAACATACGTGATGTATCACGTAATAGGCAACCGAGAGGAGGGAGACCCTCGGCGCGGCAGCCGCCGGGGAGGAGCGTGACTCGTCCATGCCCTTCCGCCGCGGGGTGCGACCGCCGTCATCCGGGCTCGGAGGATCTCGCCGCCCGACGACCGTAAGCGTGAACGCCGCTGGGGTGGCCGGGCCTGCAGGTCCGGCTCGGCAGCGGTGGTATCACCGGCTGGCGCGCCCGCGCCGCTTCCGGCGCGGCGGCTGCCTGCCGGCAGGGCTGAGGCGGCGGGGCGGGCCTCGTCAGCCATCCGCCGGGCGCCAGTCGACGGGCGGCGGGAGCGAGCCCAGTTTGATGATGTTGGCGTACACGCTTTCCAGTGCCTCGCTAAGCGGCCCCGTCAGGCCCTCGGGCAGCCCGCCGAAAAACAGCCTCCGGACAAGATCCACGTGCCCGGGCGCCGCTTCCTCCAGAGCCTGCCGCCCCCGGGCGGTCAAGGTCACCTCGGTCACCCGCCTGTCGGCGGCGGACAGGCCGCACGTCACCATGCCCCTGGCGCTCATCCGCCGCACGTGGTGGGACACCCGGCTGCGCTCCCAGCCGATCTGGGCCGCGAGCACAGTGATCGGCATCCGCCCCCCGTCGGCGACGCTCAGCGCCGTCAGCACGTCGTAATCGGGCAGCGACATGCCGCTGTCGGCGAGGAGCTGGCGGTTCATCTCGTACGCCAGGCGCAGCTGCACCCGGATATAGGCCAGCCACGCTCGCTGCTGGTCCTCGTCGAGCCATCCGCCGGCGGGCGCCGGGCGAGCTTTGCCATTACGTGACATATCACTCGAGCTTACACGGCGGGCGCCGGCCGTGGCGGCCCGGGTGGCAGGCGGTCCGGTTCAGCGGGCTGCATAGTTCACCAGCACCCGAAGATGGTCGATAGCTGGGATGACGGCGCCGCGTCCGCGCCAGGACACTCGTTGTACTCCGCGGCCTGCGCTGGCAGCCGGCTTCTGACGTCAACCCAAGGAGATCCGTCGATGACCAGCATGATCCGCAGCGTTCTCGTCAGCCAGGCCAACGCCCCGCTGCGTGTCGTTGACCTCCCGCAACCCAGCCCCGGTCGCGGGGAGGTCCGAATCGCCGTCGAGGCGTGCGGCATCTGCGGCTCGGACGTCGCCATGGTGCGCGGCGAGTTCGGCGACGGGCCGTTCCCGCTTACTCCCGGTCACGAGATCGCCGGCCGCATCGACATGCTCGGCAACGGTGTCGAGGGATGGCAACTCGGCGAGCGGGTGGCCGTGGGCTGGTTCGGCGGCAACGACGGATGCTGCCAGGCCTGCCGCGAGGGTGACGCGATCAACTGCGTGAACCTGCAGGTGCCCGGTCTGGCCTATCCGGGCGGGTACGCCGAGTCGACCGTGGTGCCGACGAGTGCGCTGGCCCGCATCCCCCCCGAACTGACCTTCACCGAGGCCGCTCCGATGGGCTGCGCGGGCGTGACCGTGTTCAATGCGCTGCGCCGCACCTCGGCCTGGCCCGGCGACCTGGTCGCGGTCCTCGGGCTTGGCGGACTGGGGCATCTCGCGGTCCAGTTCGCCAGCAAGATGGGCTTTGACACGGTCGCCATCGACCGTGGCGGCCAGAAGGAGGCGATCGCAAAGCAGCTCGGCGCGCGCCACTACATCGACGACACCGTGCAAGACGTGGCCGAGGCGCTGCAAGTGCTCGGCGGCGCCAAGGTCGTCCTGGCGCTCGTGCCCCAGCCGGCGGCGATGGCGGCGGCTATCGACGGCCTGCGCGCGCGGGGTGAGCTGGTCGTCATCGCCGTCTCCCCGCGAAAGATCGAAGTCAGCCCCGTTCAGCTGATCACCGGGGAGAAGACTCTGCACGGCCATGCCAGTGGCACATCCCGGGAAGTAGAGGAGACGCTGCGGTTCGCCGCGCAATCCGGGGTCCGGGCCATCATCGAGCAAACGCCGCTCGAGGACGCGCCACAGGCGTTCGACAAGATGATCGCCGGGGCGATGCGATTCCGGGGCGTCCTTATGCCTGCCCGCACCTAGACCACCTGCGATGAGAGCTTGGCGAAGCAGTTGCGGATCACCTGCTGGGCCGGACGATCCAGGAACGTCAGCCGATCGGACTCGAACGGGCCCGGGTCGCCGGGACTTGCGTCGAAGTTGACCTCGTACCAGTAGATCCCTCCGCCGATCTGCTCGGCCGAGACGGCGTCGCACGCCGCCTGGTACCACGCGGCCTGGACGCGGGTATCGATCGGTGCGGTCGTCCGGCGGAACCAGGCCCAGGGGTTCTGGTATGACCCGGCCACCGCGTCAAGGCCGATCTCGCTCAGGATCAGTTCTCGGCGCTCTGACAGCGGATGTGCTCCCAGCCAGGCATCCCAGCCCTGGGTCAGGCTGGCCACCGACGCGTTGTCGGGAAGGCCGAGCCGCGGGTAGGCATCGACGTTGTGGCTCGGCACCGGGGGGTGCGCGGTGCCCCAGGCGAACTCGTCGTAGTTCTCGTCATAGGTCAGCTCGCCGCCGTAGACGGACCTGAGCGAGCTGACCAGGCCGGGCCATTGCGGGGCACCCTCCAGCGACAGGAGTTCCGTGCCCAGCACGAAGGTCGCCGCGTGGCCCGCCTGTGCCGCAGCGACGTAGGGCAGCAGCAGCTTGCGGTAGCTGCGGAACCAGGCGGCACGATCCTGGGGCTCGATCGAGCCGCGCCAGTCCTGCGGGCCATGCGCGAGCAGAGCGCTCTCGTCAAGAACAGGCCGCAGCGTGACCCGGATGTGAGCCTTCGCCGCCGCAGCCAGGAAGATCGCGATGTGGCTGGGACTGGGCGTTACCGTCGGCTTGGCGTAGACCGTGTCTGAGGTGGGGCCGTAGGTAAAGAACGGGAAAGTGACGGCGACCGAGTTCGCGTTCAGGCTGATGGCGTAGTCAATGATCCGCTGAGCCTTCGCCCAGGTGACGGCATCGGATGCGTCACTGCGATTGGCCGTCCAGTACACGTGGATGCCGAGTTGTCGCATGCCCTGGTGCCACGGATGCCGGACGGCCGGCCCGCTCGCCGTCTGATCCCCGCTGGCCGTGTCGCCGGCAGTGGGCCGTGCGTGCTGCGGGTGCGGCCACCACAGCGGCCTGGACGGGATCGAGCACGCGGCCGCGAGCGTGAGCACCAGGGCAGCGCCGGCCGCCGCGACGGGGGCCCTGCGGCTGGGCGTGGTCATGACGGCTTCGCGATGACGGTGAACTTGTTCTCGGCGCGCCGGGCGAACTTCACGAAACCACGCAGCCCGCCGATCCCCTCCATCAGCCCGAAGACCGGGATCAGCAGGATCACGGCCCAGGGCTCCCACCATCTGCGCCGGCCGCCACCCGACACTCCGGCATTGAGCCGCAGGCCCTCCCAGTACATCCAGATCACATAGGCCATGTTCAGGGCCCAGAGTGGCAGGACGAACATCGTCACCGGAGAAGTCCTGTCGTCTCCGACAAGAACGGCGACGAGGAGAACCACCGCGACATTCTGAATAGGACCGACAACCCACGACAAGACCGAATATCCCAGTAGCAGCCGGTTCCGCAGCTGCAGCGACCGGTTGAACACCAGGGCGGCCAGGCCCCAGGACCAGCGCTCGCGCTGCCGGAGAAAATCGCGCAGGCTGGCAGGCGACGCGCCGTAGGACCGCCCGCAGAACCAGCCGCTCCTGCCCCCGTAGCGAGCGCTGAAGATCAGTGCGAACTGGGCGTCCTCGACAATGCTGCGGGGGCCGAAATCCCAGCCTATTGTCGCCTCGATCGAGGCCCGCACCAGCAGCAGCTCACCGTGAAGCCCGGCCCGCGGCGTGCCACTGCCGGTCCAGGCGGAGAATCGCGCCACGTCTTCAGCGGGCCGGGCCGAGTCCGCAAGCCAGGTGAGCCGGCTCCGAGCGTACTCGCGCGGGTAGGTCAGGATGCCCTGAGCCATGTGCTTGGCCTCGCGGCCGGCCTGAACCTGCTCCTCGATGAACCGGGCCATGGCCAGGGCGGTATCGGGGCCCACGCCGGTGTCATCATCCATGTGCAGGACCCACACCTCGTCACGGTCCTCGTGCTCGCGGATCCGTAGCTCATGCGAATAGTGGGTGGCGCGCGCCTTGAATCTCGTTCCGTTCGCGGTGCGATACCGCATCGGGACGGTGACAAGCCGTATCAGCTCGCTTCCGGCGGCCAGCCTGGTGATCCGGCCCGTCGCCTCGCAGCCCTCGTCGATGACGATGTCGATCCTGAGCCGGGGAAAGCACCTGGGGAGATAGCCGATGTAGGACATGACGGACCGCTCGAGCGCGCGGTAGGTGTCGTGTCGGCCGATGGTGGTAACGACCACGATCAGGAAATCCTCACTTCTGGTCAGCGCGTGGCCAGACCAGCGAGCCTTTGACTTGCGCACCCTCTTGCGAGTCCGTCGTATGCCGACGATGCCGGTGAGCGTGGTGAAGATGGGCCATGTCCACAGCACCGTCAGCGGCCAGCCAAGCACGCCGAAAACGGGGTCGGTGAACCAGCCGATAAGTGCCAGATCGATCAGGAAGGAGAGAACCAGCGGCCAGTACGCCGGCCTCCAGCGCGCGAGCCTGCCGTACAGTTCTCGCGCCCGCGGACCGAACAACGAGGTCCGCGCGACCTGGAACTGCTCCGTACCATCCCACCAGCCTGGCTCGCGCAGCTCCCGGGCAGGCTGTTCCTGGATCCAGTCTGCCGCCGAGGGCTCGGGGGAGCGGTAGCTAGCGATGACCTCATCGCCGTGCGCTCCGCCGCCGCCCGCTGGCCGTGATCTTGGTAGCGCTTCCCGGCGCGCAGGCCGGGCGTCCCAATCCGCAGGCATAGGCTTCGGCTCTCCCCTGCGCGCTAGACTTCGTCAGTCAAGGGGTGATCTCGTACGCGATATAAGCCGCCAGGCCTGCGGGCAGCCGGAGCTGGCTGGTTCATTCTGGCTTCTTCCCGACCGAGGCTTTTTCGGGTGGAATTTCATAGGATGTGATCTCGACCAGGTGCAAGTCCGGATCATGGACATAAAGCGACCTGGATACACGGTGATCGGATTCCACGTACTTGATGTCCGCCCCCTCCAGTTCCGCCCGGGCTGACTCGTAGGCCCGGGCCGACAGGCGGAAGCAGACGTGCGCCGGCGGGCGGAACGTGGCCGCGGCGTCAGGGCTGCCTTCGCCGGGGAACAGCGAGACCCCGGTGCCCTTGGCAACCAGCACGGCCGGGTTGCGGCCTGAGACATCCTGATAGGCGCGCTTCAGCCCGAGCACTCGCTCGTACCACTCAACGGAGCGGTCGATGTCCGACACGAGCAAACCCACATGATCAAGCGCGTCGAGCTCCATGACACCTCCCCCGCGCCCGGAGCGTCATCAGATCCCTCACCGAAAGGGTGACGAGATTCCAGGCTGGGCGGCATCCCTGCTACCGACCACCTTGGGCCGGTCCCGGCACTATGCAGGGCTGGGCGAGGGGTCGATGGCCCGCCTCTATGGGGATGGCCCATCGACCACATGGCCGTTTGCACAGTCGGCCGCCGGGTACTCGCAGGGACGCTGGGGCATTCCGATGCGGGGAGAGATCGATGCGCCTGGCCAGGGCCGTCGCGGCAACGGCAGGTCTCACCGTGGCGACGCTCGCAGGCCCTGTTCCGGCCGCGCTCGCCAGCGACGCTCGCCCGGACCATAGCCCGTCGGACGTCATCAGCAACCCGGACGCGACCGTCACCCCGAACCCGACCGCGCCCGGCACCGCGACGACGTTCGTGGTCTCGTGCAACTCGGTGACGGCCGGCGGGAACGCCACGGCGGCGACGCTGGTCGGAACCCCCCTGGGCCTTCCCGACCAGATCCCCATGCAGCAGACCAGCCAGCCGGACCAGTTCGTGGTGACGGTCAACATGCCGCAGAGCATCGGGCCGGGCAGCTTCAGCCTCACCATCAACTGCAATAACGGCGCCACGCAGACGGTGGACCTGGAGGTGAACGCGGTTCCCAGCAACGGGCCCGCGACCGGTGACGGCTCGACGTCGACCGTGACCGACGGCAAGCTGACCGTCGCGGGCCTCGGCCTGCTCGGCATCGCCGCCGTGACGGGCGGCCTGGTCCTGCGCAGACGCCGGCCCGGGCCTCATATCTAGCCATTCCGCCCGCGTCGGTCGCGGGTAAGCCGCGCGGCGGCGAAGGGTTGCGGGGGGCGCGGGAGACAGAACCCGGCGGCGGGATCGTGCCGGGCCCGTCGGTGCTGCAGGCGATCGCGCCGCGGTCGGTGTCGAGTAGCGGGCTGGCCAGGCGCGGCGGGCGCTGGAGGGCCGGGCGGCTCAGGTCGAGCATGTCGAGCATGTTCCCGGCGTTGGCGTCGCGGTAGGTCAGCGCCCGCAGGTTCCACTTGGCCTCGACCAGCGCGCAGATGCTGGCGTGGTCGAAGACCTGGTGGCAGACGTAACCCGGCCGGGCCCAGGGCGAGATCACCGCGCAGGGCACCCGGAAGCCGTACTGCCGGAAGCCGGTGTAGGCAGGGCCGTCCGGGGCGATGGCGTCGGGCGCGAGCGCAGGCGGCGGGACGATGTGGTCGTAGTAGCCGCCGTGCTCATCGAAGGTCCAGATCAGCAGCGTGTTCATCCAGCCGGGTCCGTGCATGACCGCGTCGATGACCCGGGCGGCGAACTGCTCGCCGAGCGCTATGTTCTGCGGGTTTTCCTCGGACTGGGAGCCGTAGTCGGGCTCGACCAGGCAGAACCCGGGCAGCGTTCCCGCCGCGGCGTCGGAGAAGAAGTGGCTGACCGTGGTCACCTGGCCTGGGTACCTGACCAGCAGCGGCGGGAACAGCCCCAGCGTGGGCAGCACGGAGAAGTAGTCCCGCCAGGTCACTCCCGCCTCGTGCAGCCGGTCGAAGATCGTCCCGTTCTCCGGGTAGTCGGCCAGGCCGGGCGGGGTGTCGTTGACCATGCCCAGCGAGGTGGCCGCCGTGAGGTAGCGGCGGTTGGGGAAGGTCTGGCCGGGCACCGAGCTGAAGTAGCGGTCGGCGATCGGGAACGTCGACGCCATCGAGTAGTAGAACGGCAGGTCGGCTTGTTCCCAGTAGCCCATGGCCACCGGGCCGCTGCCGGACTTGACGAAACCGTCCAGCCTGCCGCCGTCGAGCTGGGTGTGGGCATCGCCCCAGCTCTGGCTGGGGTGGCCGGACATCTGACAGGTGGTCGGCATCCGGAACGCGTGCTGCAGCCTGCCGTCAGCGTACGGGTTCACCGCGAGCGGCCTGCCGTCAGCGCCGAGCGCGAACCCGTCGGCGCCCGCCCGGCCCAGCATGCCGAGATGATTGTCGTAGGAGTGGTTCTCCATCATCAGCACCACAATGTGCTTGATCTGCGGGATCGTGTCCGTTCCCGGGCGCAGCCCCGGGTAGGGCAACGAGCCCGGCCTGCGCAGCGTCACGACCCGCGCCGCCCGCCCGCAGCCTGCGCCCAGCGCGATGCCGGCGGCCGCTGCGCCCTTCAGCAGCCCGCGCCTGGTTACGGACGCTGGCCCGGAATCCTGCGCAGCGTCACCAGCGGCCTCGAGGCCACGACCGCCGCTTACCGACGTGGCTCCCTGCTCGCTCACCCGTAACCTCTTGCCCGCTGCGGCGCCCGGTCACCCGGGCGAGTGCGGGCGCGGCGCGGTTCACCCGCGGTGGGTGGTGTGATGACGCACGCCGGGGGGACGCCCCGTGCTCACTACACCAACGAGCAGAATCACCGGGGATCTTTCAAATGCCGAAGACAGTAATCCAGCACGTGCTCGGACGTCTCAATGACATCGGGATAAATGACATCTTCGGTGTCGCGGGCGATTTCGCCTTTCCGATCCAGGACGCCATCGTCCAGGACGCGCGCATTAACTGGGTCGGATGTTGCAACGAGCTGAACGCGGGTTACGCCGCCGACGGGTACGCGCGCCTTCGCGGCGTCGGTGCTCTGAGCACAACGTACGGTGTCGGCGAGCTCAGCGCGATCAGCGCCGTCGGCGGAGCGTACGCAGAGAATGTCCCCATCGTCCACCTGACCGGCATGCCGGCGAGGGCCGCACAGCACAAGCGCCAGTTGGTCCACCACACCCTGGGAAACGGCGAGTTCGACTTCTTCTCGAAGATGGCGGACCCGGTCGTATGCGCAAGCGCGATCCTCACCCCGCAGAACGCCGTTTATGAGACCGAGCGGCTGATCGCCGAGGCGTTCTACCACCGGCGGCCGGTCTACATAGCGATCCCCCGCGATGTCGCGGACCAAGAGGTCCTTGGCTCCGCCCAGCCTCTCGACCCGCCGCGCAGCAACCCGGATAACCTCAAGGCCGCCACCGAGGCGATCGTGTCCGTCCTGGACAGCGCCGAGGCCGCGTGCATCCTGCCCGGATGGCTGGTCAGCCGCCTGGGGCTGCAGTCACAGCTGCAGGCCTTCGTCGACGCGAGCGGCATGCCGTTCGCCACGATGTTCGGGGACAAGTCGGTCCTGAACGAGCAGCAACCCTCGTTCATCGGGATGTATGACGGCAGGCTGATGAATCCTGACGTGCGCGCGTATGTCGAGTCGTGCGACCGGGTCGTGACCGTCGGGACGCTGATGACCGACTTCAACACCGGCGCGTTCACCGCGCGCCTGGACCCGATGAAGACGATCGCGATCAAGCACCACTACACCCGCGTCGGCCAGCAGGAGTTCCACGACGTCGAGATGGGCGATGTCCTCAGCTCGCTTCTCAGCCGGGTCAAGCACCGCGGCCGGGAGACCTCCCTGCAGCCGGCCTCGCTCGGGCCGGTGACCGGCAGCGGCGGCGACGCCATCACCGCAGACGCGCTGTACCCGCGGTGGGCCGAGTTCCTGCGGCCAAACGACATCGTCGTGACCGAGACCGGGTCTTCCTCGATGGGCCTGGCTTTCGCGCAGATGCCGAAGGGAGCGACGTTCCACAACCAGGCTCTCTGGGGCGCGATCGGCTGGGCCACCCCGGCTGCGTTCGGCGCGGCCGTCGCCGCTCCGGACCGCCGCGTCGTGCTGATCACGGGCGAGGGATCCCACCAGCTCACCGCTCAGGAGATCAGCCAGATGGGGCGGCGCGGGCTCAAGCCCACCGTCTTCGTCCTGAACAACTCCGGCTACCTGATCGAGCGGCTGCTGTGCCGAGACCCCGACATCGCCTACAACGATCTGGCGCAATGGCACTACTCCGAACTGCCGCACGCCCTCGGCTGCGACGGCTGGTACACCACCCGGGTCACCACCTGCGGTGAGCTTGACCAGGCCCTGCAGCAGGCAGGCCAGAACGGCTCGGCCTCCTACATCGAGGTCGTCACCGACGAATACGCGGCACCGCCCCTGCCGCAGAAGATGCACGAGAACCGCGACACGCTCTACGCGACGTGACCCAGTAGCCGCCCTGCCCGGGGGTCCGCGGCGCTGTGCTTGCCTCCGGGGCTCCGCCCCGGACCCCTGCCATCCGCTCGGGCCGGCAAGCCGGCCCTCGCATCTGGCACGGCCTTCGGCCGCGGCCGTGCGGAGCCCGCTGCATAGTGCCTCTACCGGCCTGCACGACGTCGGTAGGCCGAAGATGGTCGATCGCCGGGATGACGGCGTCCGGTCTGCCCCAGCAAGCTGGGGGGTTATGAGACTTGTGGTGGATTTGACGCGGTGCCAGGGGTACGGCCAGTGTGCGTTCCTCGCGCCCGGCGTGTTCCGCATGCGGGGCAGCGAGGTGCTGATGGACGATCCCGAACCCGACGAGGGCCAGCACGAGCGGGTCCTGCGGGCCGCGGCGGCCTGCCCGGTACAGGCCATCCGGGTCGATCGGGTCGCCAGCCGAGAGGCCGCGGGCGCCGCTTCGCCGACGGCCCTCGCGGCGGCCGTACCAGCGCAACGCACTTCGGCGGGCATTATCGCGGCCGGCTTCGGGGCCTTCCGCCGC
>DASYXX010000759.1:0-2893 GCA_035934395.1 Streptosporangiaceae bacterium | reverse complement strand
GGGGGTGACCGTCACCGGCGAACCGTACGAGATCATCATCGAGTTGCAGGTCGCCGGCGCCCAGACCTCCGGGTGGCACACGGTGACCAACGGCGGGACGCCCCCGTCGTCGATGCGCATCGCCGAGGTGCAGGCCTACGCGCCCTGAGCCGCGGACCGGGGCATTCAGGCCGGACACCGACGCGCTGCGTGCGGCGATCGATCAAGACATGAGCTCTGGGCGACCGGCGATCGCCGTCGCCGGGAACGCGGAGACGACCAACACGGGCAGTGTCGATCCGCTGCGCGACATCGCGGCGGTAGCTCGCGCGTACGGGGGCAGCTGCGATCCTCGATCCCAGCACCGCGTCGCTGTTTTCCGGGCTGCACCGCGCAGGGTTGCCGGTGGGGCGGCATGTGCTCCGCTCACTGGCCGCTCCATCTATTGTGTCGGCACTGGCTCGCCAGCGAGGTGGACCTCGGCTACCGGCCGCCACTGCCAGGATCGTCCGACCTGCGTTTGCGACACTAGGCTGATCGACCTGATCGTGATCTCGGTCTTGGGGAGCCAGCGTCCGAGGGCGGAGATGATGGGCGCGGCAGAAATCGTCGCGTTGCTGTAGGCCACGGAGATGTGCGGCAGCCACGGGTCGGTGTCGGCATGGCCTTCGCAGCCCGCTGCGTGCGTAGCTTCGCGGACGGCGTCAAGTACAGGGGTTAGGGCGCCGGGCGGCTCCACGAGCAGGACGATCGCGTCGGAAGCGTATCCCACCCGCCCAAGGCTTACGCAGATCGGCGCGACATGGGAGAGGCGCCGCCGGGCTTCGGCCGTCATTGCCTCGACAGCGGGGTCGGGAACCTCGTCGGCGAATCCGACGATGTAAGTGGTCATGTGTAGCCAGGGCATGTCGATCATGTCCAGGCCGGGCTGGCCGACGAGCTTTTTCTGTGCCGTTGTCACCAGCTCGTGCACCCTGGGCTGATCGTGGAGGAGCATGTGCCAGTGATAGAGCTCCCTGCCCGGTAGCCGACCGGGTCGCTGCCACCAGTGGGTGGTCATCTGCGTTGGGAGCGGGCTCATGCGTCCTCCTGGTCAGGTTGCTGCCGTCGGCGCGCCATGCGCGAACTCGGCATGTTGCGCACGCACGCCTGCCACATCGGCCGAGCCGTCAAGGCGTTCCTGCTGCAAGACCGTGTCTACTGTCGTCATATGTTCCACCAGTGGAGCATCCTGCTTGAAGCCTTCTGCGGCGAGGTCGGCGGCTTCAGCGTCGCGATGCCGCCAGCGAGCGATCTGTGCTTTCGCGCTAGAGACCGTGGCTTGGCTAGAGCCGGCTTCGTCAGCGAGGACCACCGCGGCCTGGCCGCTCGCGGATGCATCTCGGTCGCGGTGAATGTCGCCCAGGTACCGGTGCTTGACACCGCACAAAGCCCGCACGAAAGATGGCGGGCCAGAACGGGAACAATCACGGCCATGACAGACGGGGGCGGCAGCGGCCGCCCGGGCCGACGGTCCCGGCGACGGCTCCTCGCCATGCTGATCACCGTGATCCTCCTCGCCATGGTCGCAGGACTCGCCGCAGGCCTCGTGGCCAGCCTCGCGCACTTAAAACGCGCGCCAGCAGCACGACGCGCCCGCGTGCATGCCGGCAGCCATAACCGATCCCCGAAACGGGCAAATCGGGCGTAGAAGGCGGAAACGGGCCGACTTATGCGAGGCACGCAGACGGCGGGCCGAGCCGGGCGACCAATGGCGCGGTCGCTGCGCGGCGGCCATCCTGACAAGCCTTCTGCCGCCGTTGTCCCGCGGCGGCGGTGTCAGCCGTCCCGCTCAGCCGTTCTCATCCGCAGGGCGCGGGCGGCTCAAGACCTGATACTCGCGGTCGGTCTCGGTCTCTGGCTCGTCCTCGCTGATCTCCATCACCAGGTCCACGGCGCGGCGGATCCGGTCGGCGAGCATCAGGCCGTCCTCCGGGCCTAGGAATACGCCCAGCTGCTGACCGCCGGCCTCGAGCATAAGCCCGACAGCTCCCTCATCGCGGCGGCCGTGCCCGCGCGGCCGGGTCTCCCAGACGTGGTCAACCCAGACTGTCGTGCCCTCCCCGGGGCAGATGATGCCGATGTTGCGTACTCGGACCTTGTCGTCACCTTTCACAGGGGCCCTCCCGTAACCGGGTTCCCCGCGCGCCCAGAGCTGATCATAATCGGCGGCGATCCGGCCGGGCTAGATCAGTTACGCGGTCCTCCTCAGGGCGTGCGCCTGCCACGCGGCCAGGCGCAGGACCCCGGCGGAGGCGGGTTGCAGCCTTCCGGTTTAGCAGCAGCTGGAGCAGGTATTCAGCTGGGATGGTGCGGAGACTGGCCGCAGGCAGGTCAGTGCCCGGCACCGCCGCGACAGCGGCACGGACAAGCCCAGGACCGGCCGGCGGCGGCCAGCGCTAGCGGGTGCATGGTCTGCCTGGCCCGGCTCGCCTGACCTGCGACAGCAACGACGGGGGCGATCAGATGACAGCGACTGACCAGCACAAGGGCACGGTGATCGTCACCGGCGCCAGCCGGGGCATTGGCGCCGCGATCGCCGGGCGGCTGGCCGGCGACGGCTACGGGGTGATCGTCAACTACGCGGCGGACGCCGGCGCGGCCGAGTCGGTGGTGTCGGCCATCCGGGCGAGGGCCGGCCGGGCCGAGGCCGTGCGCGCCGATGTCGCCTCCGAGGATGACGTGGCGGCGATGTTCAGCCGGGCTCAAGAGCGGATGGGGCCGCTGACCGCGCTGGTCAACAACGCCGGAACGCTCGGCGAGCGGGCGCGCATCGACGAGCGGGAGGCGGACGA
The DNA here is from genome assembly GCA_035934395.1 of Streptosporangiaceae bacterium. Lineage (GTDB taxonomy): Bacteria > Actinomycetota > Actinomycetes > Streptosporangiales > Streptosporangiaceae > JASHPR01. The sequence goes on along the minus strand of DASYXX010000759.1, from coordinate 80 downwards.
GCTGGCGCGGCTGATGCAGGTCAACGTGGTGGGGCCGATGCTGTGCGCCAAGCACGCCGTCCAGGCGATGTCGACCGCTC
>DASYXX010000734.1:0-4173 GCA_035934395.1 Streptosporangiaceae bacterium | reverse complement strand
GCGGGCGGGACCGGGGAGGTCATCTCCCGCTGGGTCAGCAGGATCCCGATGAGCTCCTCGGCCGGATCGACATAGAACGAGGTCCCCGTGCCGCCGTTCCAGCCGAACCGGCCGGGAACGGCGGACAGGTCGTTCCTGCGGATCACGATGTTGACCCCCAGTCCCCAGCCGCTCACGCCCCCGAAGAACACGAAGTTCTCCGTCTTCTGCTCCTCGCTGAGCTGGTCGGTGGTCATCAGCTCGACCGATGGCCGGGACAGAATGCGCTCCCCGCCGTAACGGCCCCGGTTGAGCATCATCGTGCCGAAGGCCAGCAGATCGTCGGCGGTCGAGACCAGTCCGCCGCCCCCGGCCTGGAAGGCCGGGGGCTGAGCCCACTCGCTCTGGCGGGGGTCGTCGGAGAGCACGAGCGCCCCGGTCCCGGGATCGGGCCGGTAGGCCGCGGTCAGCCGGCCTAGGTGGTCCGCCGGAACGTGGAACCCGGTGTCCCCCATCCCGAGCGGTCCGAGCACGCGCTCGTACAGGAACTCCCCCAGCGGCCGCCCGGTGGCCCGCGATATCAGCACGCCCAGGACGTCGGAGCCGGTGTGGTACAGCCACTTCTCGCCCGGCTGGTAGGCGAGCGGCAGGTCGCCAAGCCGCTTCATCCACTCATCGGCCTCGACCGAGGGGCTGTCCACCCCGGGGGTCAGGCCAGCGTCATCCATCGCCCGCTGGATCGGGTACGTCCGGGGCGGCGCCATCACGACGCCCAGGCCCATCAGGAACGTCAGCAGGTCGCGCACGGTGATCGCCCGGCGGGCCGGAACGGTGTCGTCGAGCGGCGCGTCGATCCGCGTGAGGACCTGGCGCTCGGCCAGCTCGGGCAGCAGATCGTCCACCGGGTCGTCCAGCCGCAGGCGGCACTCCTCCACCAGGATCATCGCCGCCGCGGCCGTGATCAGCTTGCTGACCGAGGCGATCCGGAAGATCGCGTCCCGGCGCATCGGCTCCCCGCCGCCGGACTCCGTGGTGCCGATCGCCTCCGCGTGTACCTCGCCGCGCCGGGCCACCAGGGCGACCAGGCCCGGCACGTCACCGCGAGCGACGTGCCAGGTCAGCACCTCGCGCATGGTCGCGAGCCGCGAGGCCGACAACCCTGAACCGCTCATCCCTGCTCCTTCGCGTGATCTCCGCCCTGGGCTGGCCCTGCCGCCCTGCCGACCTGTAGACGCTACGGCGGGGCACGATTCATCGGGAAGCCGCGGCCGGTGGAGTGCGGCCACGGGCTCGGTGCGGAATGTCACCCGCGGCCGGGCGGCCGACTGGCCCTTCCCGGCGTCGCCAGCGGTGGGCGGCCCGCGTGCCAGATGCGCTCTGTGCTGGTTTGCGGCTTTCGCAGCGGTTGACGGCGGCCGTGCCATTGTGGTCGATGGGCCACCGACCACACTCTATGGGGGTCGATGGCTCATCGACTACATGACCAGGCTGGGCGGGAAACGACGAAAGCCGCATAACAGGCGGCGGCCGAGGTCTGATGGCGGCGCCCGGGCCACGGCTGCATCGCGTCAGAAGGGCGGGACGTCATGGAACGGGCGGACCTCGATCGGCAGCGTGGTCGCGGCCGCCGCCTTGCGCCCCCACGCCAGCGCCGCGTCCAGGTCGGGCGCGGTGATCACGTAGATCCCGCCGATGTGCTCCTTGCCCTCGGCGTACGGGCCGTCGGTGACCATGCCGTCGGCTCGCACGACCGCTGCGCTGCCGGGGGCGTGCAGGCCACCGGTGAACACCCACGAGCCGCTCTCGCGCAGCTCCTCGTTGAGCCGGTGCAGGGCAGCCGTGATCCGGGCCATGGCCTCAGCGCCGGGCAAGCCGCCGTCGGGCTGGTAGATCGAAAGCAGGTAGTGCGGCACGGCCCTCCTCACCGGCGGGAGTACTGCGCGATGATCACGCCCTTGGTGGTCGCAACGCTACCGGTGAGCTCGAACTCGGTCAGCGGGGCGGGGCCGGTGAACAGCCGGGCGCCGCTGCCCAGGGTCAGCGGGCAGATCACCAGCGTGTAGCGGTCGATCAGGGCGGCGGCGTGCAGGCTTCGTACCAGCGAAGCGCTGCCGACGATCGACAGATCCCTGCCCGGCTGGGCCTTCAGCTCGGCCACCGTGCCGACCGCATCGCCGGGCAGCAGGATCGAGTTCCGCCAGGCATCAGCATCCTCCAGGGTCCTCGAGACGACGTATTTGGTGGCCGCGTTCATGTGCGTGGTGACCGGGTTGCCGTCGGTCAGGTGTGCCCATGCGGTGATGAAGTCCTGCCAGGTGCGCCGGCCGAACAGCATGTCCCCCGGCTTGGCCATGGCCTGGGCCATCTCGCGGCCCAGCACCTCGTCGTTGTACCGCTGGCCCCAGCCGCCGCGGGTGAAGCCGCCTCGGGTGTCCTCGTCCGCGCGGCCGAGGCCCTGCACCACGCCGTCGAGGGTGACCCACATCGTGACCGATATCGAACGCATGAAATGCCCCTCTGGTTGCCGGGCCGCCCCGCTGCGGTCCCGTTGTCCCTACACGAACGGCAACCCGTGAATTCGACACCGCCACGAAGGCGAATCTGCCGACGGAGAATCGCCGGGGTCAGGAGTCTTCCAGCGCGGCTCGCGCTTCACAGCGCTCCCCCACAGCGCGCGCTTGGTGGCGCGAACGGCGGCCGGGGAGTTACGGACGATCTTCTCGCGACCGTGTGAGATCCGGTGCGGTCAGACCGTCAGGAGTGCCTCTGTCGGTGACAGGCGGGCGGCGCGAATGGCGGGCAGCAGCCCGGCCAGGGCGCCGATGACGACGGCCGCGGCCAGGCCGCCGGCCCAGGCGTCGGGGGGGATGACGATGGCCCAGCCCTTGGCGCGGGCGTAGGCGGCGGTCGCGGCCGCGCCGGCGATGACGCCGACTGCGCCGCCGGCCAGGGACAGCAGGATCGCCTCGGCCAGGAACTGGGCGCGGATCTGCCCGCGGGTGGCGCCCAGCGCGCGGCGCAGCCCGATCTCGGAGCGGCGTTCGAGCACCGAGATGACCATGATGTTGGCCACCCCGACGGCGCCGACCAGCAGCGCGACCGCGCCCAGGCCGAGGTACAGGGTGTCGAGCGCGCCCCTGGTGTCGGCCTGGGCGGTGAGCGCGGCCGAGGGCTGGGAGACGGTGACCTCGTTGGGGTTCTCCGGGTTGGCCTGCGCGCCGAGCAGACTATCGACGGTGGTGGTGACCGCCTGGTTGTCCGGTGTGGTGCGGACGTAGATTTCCGAGGGGTTCCCGTCGAAGTGCAGGTACTCCTCCGCCGCCGGGAAACCGATGAGGACCGCCGAGTCGAGCTCGGGGAAATAGGCGGCTGGGCTGAGGATGCCGGTGACGTAGAACCACATGTCGCCGACCCAGATCCGCTCCCCGGGCCAGATCCGGTCGATGCCCATCAGCTGGGCGGCCTCGGCGCCGAGCACCGCGGCCGGCTCGCCGGCGGTGGCGGCGTCGAGGAAGCGCCCCTGTGCGACGCTGGTGCCGGCCACCGCGGGCAGGCCCAGGGTGGCGGCGTCCACGCTGAGCGCGTTGGTGTTGCTCGACGGGATGTAGGGCGACTTGTAGGCGCTGACGTTGCTGACGGTGCCGGTGTCCTGCACCGCGGTGACCCCGGGCAGCCGGGCGATCATTCCCGGCGCAGCCGCTGGCAGCTCGGCGGTGGCGCCGGTGAAGGTCTGCCCGTTGGTGACGGTCAGCAGGTTGGTGCCCAGCCTGGCGATCTTGGCCAGCAGAGTGTCCTGGGAGGAGGCGGCCAGGCCCAGGACGGCGGTGATCGCCGCCACGCCGATCGCGATGCCCAGCGCCGACAGCGCGGCGCGCAGCTTTCGGGTCCGCAGCCCGATGCTGGCCAGGGCGGCCAGGTCGGAGGGGCGCAGCCGGACAGCGGGCGGGGCGGCCGGCCGCGGGGACGTGGTGGTCATGACGATCCTGCCTGCGCGGCCGCGTGGCCTGGGACGGCGCTGGTGTCGGCGGTGATGTGCCCGTCGAGCATCTCGATGCGCCGCCGGGTGCGGGCGGCGACGGCGTGGTCGTGGGTGACGATGATGATCGTGGTACCGGCGGCGTTCAGCTCCTCCAGCAGGCCCAGCAGCGCGGCGCCGGTGCCCGAGTCGAGGTTGCCGGTGGGCTCGTCGGCCAG
>DASYXX010000715.1:0-23762 GCA_035934395.1 Streptosporangiaceae bacterium | reverse complement strand
GTGGCGGCGGCGAGCACGGCGGCGGCCAGGGCCCGCCGCCTTCTGCGCCGCCGCCGGGGACGGACGTACCAGGTGATAATGTCGTCCGGCTCGCCGGTCGTTCCGGGCAGACGCGGCCGCGCGTCCCGGACCGCTGGACCGGTGCCGGGGACCGCAACGGCCGGGCCGGAGACCGGGTCGTCCGGGTCCAGCCCCGGGTCAGGGTACAGGTCCGGGCCGGGCGGGCGCGGCCGCGCTGGTGCTAAGACCATGCGAGCATGATAAAACCATCGTGCTTAGCTTCAAAAGTCCCAGTCGGTGATGGGTGCAGCAGCAGATCCATCCCGGCTTCACGCGGTCAGGTTAGGCGGCCAGCGTGGGCATGGTCGCCGACCGTGGCTGTTTCCCGGGCAAGGGCCGCGCCGATGCGGCGCAGCTGGGTGGTCGCGCCGCCGAGCGCGAACTCGAGGCGCTTGGCCGCGACGAAGTAGCGGTGCAGCGGGTGGTCGGTGTCGATGCCCACCCCGCCGTGGACGTGCACGGCGGTGTGCGCGACCCGGTGGCCCGCGTCGGCGGCCCAGAACTTGGCCGTGGCGACCTCGGTGTCGCACGGCAGCCCGGCGGACAGCCGCCAGGCCGCCTGCCACATCGTGAGCCGGACCGCCTCGACGTCGATGTAGGCGTCGGCGAGGCGCTGAGCCACCGCCTGGAAGCTGCCGATCGGCCGGCCGAACTGCGTCCGGCTCTTCGCGTACTCCGCGGTCAGCTCCAGCGCCCGCTCGAGGACCCCGAACTGCTGGGCGCACAGCCCGACCGTGCCGTGAGCCACCAGCCAGCCGGTCACCTCCGCCCCGGCCGCCGGCCCGCCCCGGTCAGCACAGCCCAGCACCCGGTCGTCGGGCAGCTCGACGCCGGCCAGCTCGAGGTACCCGGCCGCGTCGCCGTCGGTCATCCGCTGCGGCCGCACGGTGACGCCGCGGTCGCCCGGGGCCACGAGGAACACGGCGACCCCCTGCGCGGTCGCGGCCGGCACCAGGATCAGGTCCGCCCGCGGGCCCGCGGGCACCGCGGTTTTCGTGCCGGTCAGCTGCCAGCGGTCTCCTGCCCGCCCGGCCGTGGCCGCCGGGGTGCCGGGGTCGTCGCCGTCCTCCTCGGAGAGGGCGGCCGTGAGGACCAGTTCCCCGCGGCCCGCCGGAGCGGCCCACCTGCTCTGCTGCTCCGGGGTTCCGAACCGGGCCAGGGCGCCGGCGCCCAGCACGGCCGAGGCGAGATACGGCACGGGGGCCACAGCGCGCCCGATCTCGGCCAGCACCGAGCACTGCTCCAGCAGGCCGAGCCCAGCCCCGCCGAGCGACTCGGGCAGCGCGGCGGCCAGGATGCCGGCGCCGGCCAGGTCGGCCCACAGCCCGGGATCGAACCGGTCACCGTCGGCCTCGACCTTGCTGATGCGCTCGGGCGTGGCCTTGTCGGCGAGGATCGTCCGGCAGAGCGCGGCCAGCTCCCGCTGGTTTTCGTTATGAGAAAAGTCCATCCTGGTCCTCGGCGGTCAGCGGTTCGCGGGGGGCAGCCCGAGCCCGGCGGCGGCGATGATGTCGCGCTGCACCTCGTTCGTCCCGCCGCCGAACGTCAGGATCAGGGCGGCGCGGTGCATGCGCTCGATCCGGCCGGACAGTACGGCGCCGGGCGAGCCCTCGCGGACGTCGGCCTGGGCGCCGAGCACCTCCATCAGCAGCCGGTAGGCCTCGGTGGCGAACTCGGTGCCGAAGACCTTGGTCGCCGAGGCCGCCGCGGGGCCGAGGCCCTGACCGGCCTCGGCCGCGATACGCCAGTTGACCAGCTTGAGGAACTCGGCCTTGGCGTGCACCCGGGCCAGGTTGAGCTGGACCCACTCCTGGTCGATCACGCGGTGGCCGCCGGCCAGCTTCGTGGCCGCGGCCCAGTCGCGGACCGCGCTCAGCGCCGACTGGATCGGCGCCGACGAGGTGAGCGCTACCCGCTCGTGGTTGAGCTGGTTGGTGATCAGCGGCCAGCCCCGGTTCTCTTCGCCCACCAGCGCGGAGGCGGGCACGCGCACGTCGGAGTAGTAGGTGGCGCTGGTGGTGGCCCCGGCCATCGTGTGCACCGGCGTCCAGGAGAATCCCGGAGCGGCGGTGGGCACGATCAGGATCGACAGGCCCTTGTGCCGTGGCGCCTCGGGGTCGGTCCGGCAGGCCAGCCACACGTAGTCCGCGTACGCGATCAGGCTGGTCCACATCTTCTGCCCGTTGACCACGTACTCGTCACCGTCGCGCACGGCGCGGGTGCGCAGCGCGGCCAGGTCGGTGCCCGCGCCGGGCTCGGAGTAGCCGATCGAGAAGTGGATCTCGCCGGCGGCGATCCGGGGCAGGTACTGCGCCTTCTGCTCGGGGGTGCCGAACTTCATGATCGTCGGGCCTACGCTGTTGATGGTCAGGAACGGCACCGGCACCTGGGCGATCGCCGCCTCGTCGGTGAAGATCAGCTGGTCGAGCATGGAGCCGCCGCGCCCGCCGTACTCAGCGGGCCAGCTGAGGGCCAGCCAGCCGTCGCGGCCCATCTGGCGGACGACGTGGCGGTAGGCCTGCCCGGCGCCGTACTCGCCGCCCTGGTCGGCCAGGCCGGTGCGGAGCTCCGGGGTCATCAGGTCGGCGAAGTAGGCGCGCAGCTCCCGCCGGAGCTGCTCCTGCTCGGGCGTGTAGGCCAGGTGCATCCCCCACCCACCTCCCCATCCCGCTCCACTGCCGATGCAAATAGAACGTGTTCTAGGAGTGTAGCCGAGGGGGAGGGGACGCGCCCGGGGCGGCCGGCGCTCGACTATGCTGACCGCGCCCCTGGTCTGCCGAGGGAGCGAGGTGCCGGGCATGGGTGCCAAACGCGGGGGTCTGCCGCGGTGCCTTTACTGCCGCCGGGGCATCCGCGCCGTCGCGGCCGTCGCGGCCGCACTTGCGGTCACGTCCTGCGGCGCGTCCGCGGGAGGCGGCCCGGGGCCGGGCATTGCCGCCCCGAGTGCCACCACCGCGGCGAGCGCTGCCGCGGGGCAGCCCAGCAGTTCGCCCGCATCCAGGTCGCTGGCGCTTCCGTCCCCGTATCCCGCCATCGCGCCCGTAGCGCGCCCGGCCGGGTGGACCCGGGAAGTCTCGCGGCACTGGGTGGGCTACACATTTCCCACCGGCAACGTGACCGGCGTGCGAGCCGAATGGACCGAGCCCGCGGTAAGCGGGCGCAGCGGCACCCAGGAGTTCGTGTGGCTCGGCATCGGAGGCTGGGACCAGACCAATTCCAATATCATCCAGGCCGGCACGTTCGCGTACTTTCCTGGCGGCGGCCAGACTAACGAGGGTGTCTGGTACCAGCTGGTGCCGGCCGACCAGAAAGCCATATTCCCCGTGGTCGGTGTCGGCCCGGGCGATCATATCTACGCGTCGGTCATTCAGCTGCCTGGAGGGAAATGGCGGATGACGGTCGCCGACGTTTCCCTCCCGTCGAGCTTCAGCATCACGCTGAATTTTAAGTCTCTCGGCGCCTACCCGTCGTTTGTGGTGGAGGACCCCGATAGCGGCCAGCTCGGAGACGAGGGACCGTTCTATCCGTTTCCGCGCTGGCGCTCTGTGGTCTTCGCCGACCTTCAGGTGCGGGTCGGACAGGTCTGGGTCGCCGCCGCGTCGCTGCCCGCGATCCGGATCGATATGGTGCGCGACGGCCGGGTCCTCGCCACGGCCGGCCCGCTCAGCGGGGGTTCCAGCTTCTCCGCCCGGCAGAGCTAGCCCCCTACAATAGAACGTGTTCTAGGAACTGCAGCCGAGGAGAGCTGATATGGCCGAGGCGTTCCTGGTCGACGCGGTCCGTACCCCGGTCGGCCGCCGCGGCGGCGGCCTGGCCGGCGCGCACCCCGCCGACCTGGGCGGGCACGTGATCCGGGCGCTGCTGACCCGCGCTGACCTGGATCCCCTGGCGGTCGACGACGTCGTGTTCGGCTGCGTGGACACGATCGGCCCGCAGGCGGGCGACATAGCGCGCACCGCATGGCTCGCGGCGGGCCTGCCGGAGGCCGTGCCCGGCGTGACCGTGGACCGCCAGTGCGGCTCGTCCCAGCAGGCGGTTCACTTCGCCGCGCAGGCCGTGCTAAGCGACACCGCGGACCTGGTGATCGCGGGCGGGGTGCAGAACATGAGTCAGATCCCGATCGCTGCGGCCATGCTCGCGGGACAGGCGTTCGGCGTCGACGACCCGTTCAGCGGGTCGCTCGGCTGGCGCGCCAGGTACGGCACCGAGGAGATCTCCCAGTTCCGCGCCGCGGACATGATCGCGGCGAAGTGGGGGATCACCCGCGACGAGATGGAGAGCTACGCCCTGACCAGCCACCAGCGCGCGCTCAGCGCCATCGGCGCAGGGGCGTTCGACGCTGAGATCGTGCCGTACGGCGACGTGACGACCGACGAGTGCCCGCGCAGGGACACCTCGGCGGCGAAGATGGCCGCGCTGAAGCCGCTGCGCGAGGAAGGCCTGATCACCGCCGCGCTGTCCAGCCAGATCGCGGACGCGTCGGCCGCGCTGCTCGTGGCGTCGGCCCGGGCGGTGCGGGAGCACGGACTGCGCCCGCGCGCCCGGATCCGGCACATCAGCGCGCGCGGCGACGACCCGGTGCTGATGCTCACCGCGCCGATCCCGGCGACCGCGCACGCGCTGGCGCGGGCGGGAATGACCCTGGACCAGATCGACCTGGTGGAGATCAACGAGGCCTTCGCCAGCGTGGTCCTGGCGTGGCAGCGGGAGACCGGGGCGGACCTTGACCGGGTCAACGTGCGCGGCGGCGCGATCGCGCTGGGCCACCCGCTCGGCGCGACCGGCGCCCGGCTGATGACCACCCTGCTCTGCGCGCTGGAAGCCGTCGGCGGACGGTACGGCCTGCAGACGATGTGCGAGGGCGGCGGCCAGGCCAACGTGACGATCATCGAGCGCCTCTAGCCGTCGTGGGCGGCGGCACGTCGGCAGTCAAATCGCCGCTGGCCTGACCAGCTTCCAGATTCCTGGAAAAGCCGCCGGCGCCGTCCGCAACGGACCCGGCATTGCCGCACCCGGGTACGCTTTTTTACCAAGGTGCCGGACCAGGGCAAGGCCGGGCAATCGCGGATGACGGAGGTCCTCATGCGCCTCGGATCGTTGCTTCTTGTCGTCTGGCTGGTTATCGGCGGCCTGGCCGCCGGGCAGCGCGGCGATTACAAAAGCTTCATCGGCAGCTGCAGCAGGGCCAGCACAATCGCGATAACGATTCTCGCGGGCCCGCTCAATTACGTGGGCGTAAACCCCAATATCAATTGCACCGCGCCGCGGCCCAGCAGTTAGTCACGGCGGCATCCCGCGACTTGTAGCGATAGAACCACGCCCGGACGGGTCCGATCTGAGAAGATCGGACGATGCTGGACCGGATCGAGGCGGCCGCTGCGCGGCGGCGGCTATCGCGGCGCGGCGTAAGCCCGGGCGCGCCGCCGGAGCCCGCGATGCCGATGGGTTCCGACTGCCTTCCTCAGATCGAGCACATCGTGATCTTGATGATGGAAAACCACTCGTATGACAACTACCTGGGCATGCTGACGGGGCGGGGCGATGGATTGCCGCTTGACGATCACGGCATGCCCTCATCGCAGAACGTGGCGAGTGACGGGACCATGGTCAGGATGCGCCGGTTCGCGGGTACCCGGCAGAGGGGCGGTGTGCCGACCCAGAGCTGGAATGCCAGTCATATCCAGTGCGACGGGGGCGCCTGCACGGGGTTTGTGCGCAGCATCGAGCAGACGCTGCCCGGCCGGGATGCCTCGGTGGCCATGACGTACTGGGATCAGGACGACCTGCCGTTCTACCATGGCCTGGCGAGAACCTTCCCGCTGGCCACACGGTGGTTCTGCTCCTGCCTCGGCCCGACGTTCCCCAACCGGCGCTTCCTCATCGCCGGAACCGCCCACGGGCTCATCGATGACCTGCCATTCGGCATGGCCGACTACCCGGCCACGGGAACGATTTTCGACCTGCTCGACGCCCACGGCATCAGCTGGGCGAACTACCATCACGTCTCGCCTGTCCGGATCAACTGGCGCCGGCTGTCACATGCGCGGGGGCTGAATTTCTTCCGCGTCCTCGGCGGCCTGATCGCGGCTATTTTCCCGCAGCTGCTCCCGGCCGTGCAAAGCAGGCTGCAGGCCACGGCCGACTTGTACCCGCTGGGGTTCCTCCGGTCGGTCAACCACCTGCGGCCGATCAGCCGGTTCTGGCAGGCGGCGAGGGCGGGCAGGCTGCCCGCGGTGACCATCGTCGATCCCGACTTCGGCAGCTGCTCGGAGGAGAACCCGCAGGACATCCAAGTCGGCGAAGGTTTCGCGGCCAAGGTCATCAACGCGGTGATGAACGGGAAGGGCTGGCCCAGGACGCTCCTGATCTGGCTGTATGACGAGCACGGCGGCTACTACGACCATGTCGAGCCGCCCGCGGCCGTCGAGCCGGACGACGTGCCCGCCCAGGACCCGCTGCAGCGCTCCTTCCTGCTGCGGCTGCTCCGTTCTACCAGCTACGCCAAGCAGATCGTGGCGGCCGACGCCGGCCCCTCGACCTACGACCGGCTCGGGTTCCGGGTGCCGGCGGTGATCGTCTCCCCCTACGCCAGGCCCGGGTACGTGACCAGCCAGGTCTACGACCACACGTCCATACTCAAGCTCATCGAGCGCAAGTGGAACCTGCCCCCGCTCACCAGGCGCGACGCGGCCGCGATAGACCCGCTGGACGCACTGGACCTGCAGAGCCCGCCGCGCTTCCTGACGCCGCCGTCTTTGCCGCGGCCGGCCCGGCAATGGTGGGGATGACGGCCGCCGAGGCCGGCCGGTCAGGCGGATAAAAACACCCGCCCCAAGCGCGCCGCCGCGCGGTTCACGCCGGACGGCTTCGATTCCGGCGGCTTTCGTGCTATACCGGCCTATGGCCGCCGACCGGGCGGGGGCTGGCCGTTAATGCGTGGCTCAGCAGATACACGCGGGGTGCTTCGAAAGGGGATCCCGAATGCCAGACGTACCAGAGTCGGCAGATGCGCACGATCTGGGCTCCGCAGGCCCAGCCGTGGCGGATCCGCCGCCGGCAGCCCAATCGGCCGAAGAATCGGTAACGGAGCCGGTGGGCGCCGCCGCGGGCGCGCCGGCTGTCGGGGCGCAGCCTTCGGGACAGCCGGCGGAGCCGCCCATGACGCCCGTGCAGCTGGCTTTCTACGCGGGGTGGACCATGGCGCTGCTCTATGGCAGGCTTCAGGCCCCGCCCGCCGACGACGTCATCGAGCTGCCCACGACGCACGAACTGCCACCGGACCAGCGCCGGGTGCTGGAGCTGAAGCGGCTGAGCCACCTGCTTCAGGAGCTGGCCAGGTGGCCGGACATCGGGGGGTCGGGTTTGCCGACCGAGGTGGTCGTCGGCGACGCGTCAGAAAAGGCGCTCAGCGACGCGCTCCCAGCGTTCAACCTGGCGGTTCTCGAGGCACTGGCGGTCACGGGGCCGGAGGTGGAGCTGGCCTACGAGCTGGGCCGGTCGCTGCGCGACACGGCAAATCCACCGCTGGAGCGCGCGGCGCCGCATGCTCCCGCGCTGGCCAGGCAGCTGGGCCGCGGCCGGGTCGCCAAGCTGCAGGAATGGCTGGCCACCCTGTCGACCCAGTTCCCCGAGCATACGGCGGCCATTGTCGCCGCCTCGCTCGGGCGCTGGAGCGAGTTCGCCGCGGTGACGGTGCCGCCGACCAAGCCGCGGCTGAAGACGGGCAGGCGCGCCGACGCCGCCGCGATGATGCGCGACTACCTGCTCCCGCAGGGTGACCTGTGGCTCATGCTCCTGACCGGCGTGCGCTCAACCTCCGGGCTGCTCAGCCCGGAGGGCTACGTGGCGGCGGGCGAGCTGGCCCTGCACCGCTCGGGCGTGATCGTCCGCCAGGTCATCCGCCGCTACGCGGTCGAGCTGCTCGTGGTCGCCGCTGCCCTGGGCGGCATCATCTATCTCGCGGTCAGCACCCTGGGCGGCGCCGCCCAGGTCTGGACCACGATCGCGGCGGTTAGCGGATCGCTGGGCATAACGGCACAGGGGATCACGTCCGCGACCTCTCGCCTCACGGCGGAGGCCGAGCGGCCGGTCCTCGCCATGGCCGAGGAGGACGCCATGGCCTGGGCCATCACCACCCTGCCCGAGGTGGGCCTTAAATCCCGCGCGGTCCGGCAGCTCCGCAGGGCGGGAATCGGGCCGAACGTAAGCCTGGGCCGCATCTGACGGGCCGGAGTCGCCGGGCGCCGAACCGCATCGGTGGAACATTGATGCGGTTGTAGCAGCATCGATGTTCCATCGATGCCGTTGCGGGCGCCAGGAAAGCCCTCAGGAATCGGGACAGACCGGTATAGAGTGTCGAGGGTCGCGCGACACGCCGGAAACCGCGCCGCCTCGCCCTGCAGCGCCAATCGAAGTCCGCGGTTGATCAGTTGGTTGCTGAATCCAGGCTGGGAGCTGAAGCCGGTGACGTCCACGTACTCCTTGGCTGCCCGCGGCGGCGCGGCAAGCAGGCTGCTCGTGCTGGTGCTGTCGGCCGCCCTGGCCGGGCTCCTGTGGGCCGGGCCCGCGCGCGCCGCCAGCGCGGGGCGCGCCGCGCCCGCGTCCGTCCCCGCGGTGCAGCAGCTGATCGTGGTCACTGCGGGGTCGTACCGCACGACGTACGCGACGTTGTCGGGGTACCGGGTGTCCGGCGGCAGGCGGGTGCGGGTGTTCGGGCCGTGGGCCGCCCGGGTGGGTTACAACGGCATCGCCCGGCCGGGCACGAAACGGGAAGGAGACGGCCATACCCCTTCGGGTACCTACGGGTTCAGCTTCTTCTTCGGCGTGCAGCCGAACCTGGGGTTCTCGTTCTCCTTCCGGCATGCCTACACCTACGACTTCTGGGACGACGACCCGAACAGCGTCCGGTACAACGAGTGGATTGACTCGCGGGTGCGCGCGGGCGCCAACCCCGAGCCCATGCACCAGGTGCCCGCCTACGACTACGCGGCGGTGATCGCCTACAACCTGGCCCGCGTCCCGGGTCTCGGCAGCGCGGTCTTCCTGCACGTCGGGGGCGGCGGGCCCACCGGCGGCTGCGTGTCCCTGCCGCGGGCGGAGCTGATCAGGGTCCTGCTCTGGCTGCGGCCGCGCGACCACCCGAGGATCAGCATCTCCGTGCGCTAGGACCCGCGGGCGGCCCTACGTCCGGGCGTTGAACCAGGTGGTGGACAGGCCGCGCCCGCCGCTCCACAGCTCGTAGCCCGCGTGGACCGACGTCAGCCACCAGGACGGGCTGATCAGACCCTGGTGGATGGCGAACTGGATGAACGGCATCAGCCGCAGCCCCCTGACCCAGTACACGGTGTGCGGGAACCGGAACTGGATGTAGTGCCAGGTCAGTCGTTGGCACGGCCCGCGCTTGCCGCACACCTCGGTGCCGGTCACCCAGTGCATGAACCGGAACCAGCCGATGCCGTTGACCCAGACCAGCCGCCCTTGCGGGTAGCCCGGCGGGGTGCGCAGCCAGATCATCAGCTCGGCTGCGTTGTCCTGGGTGGTTATCTGGTCGCGGGTGTCGAACCAGATGTCATACGCCGCGTTCCAGAGCCCGTTGGTGGTGCCCTGCCAGGTCCAGCTCGATTCGATCCTGGGCGACAGGCTGCGAACCCGCCGCGGCAGGTCCGTGCCCTCGGAGCACAGCCGGTAGGCGCAGCCCACGCCGGTGAACGGGAACGCCTGCACCTGCCCGGTAAAGGGGACATTCGTGGTGATATGAAAGCCGGGCCGGCTGCCGGATAGCCGCACACACAGGTGCCACGTGGTGCCGAAGGGATTGGGCCGGGAGATCACCTTGATGCCGCCCGACGCGTTCTGCATCACCCGGTGGTCCAGCCCGCAGATGGTCTGCAGCCCGACCGGCCCGGACCCGGACCCGTGGCCCGCTAAGGCGGGAGCCGCCGAGGTCATGAGCGCGAGCACGATCGCGGCCACGGCCGGCGCCCTCACCTTCACCATGCCTCCCGCTCGCTCACTGTGCCTCCGGCTCGCTCACTGTGCCTCCTCCGAACGCCAGTCGACCTGGTTGCGGACGCCGGCAGTCGCTCGCGGGAGCGTCGGCCTCCGGCTGGGCGATGGCTGAGCCTGACTCGATCGTTACGTCCCCGGAGAACGCGCTCTCAAATCTCTGATTAACGCCCCGGCAAATGCCCGGTTCCGGCAGCCGACTGTGTCTCCTGCTCGCCCGCGAGACGCCCCGCAGGCGATTCTGCTGTGACTGGTGGTGAATATGGGGCGGCCCGGGTCTGGTCACACGCTCGCTTGCGTGTTCTAATCATCGGATGGACGTGCAGAGACCGCGCTGGTGGACCTACCCGATCAAGTGCGCGAACGGCCATCCATGGGGACCGGGCCGGGTCCGCGTGTCCTGGCGGCCATGCCAGTGCGCGCCGGCCCGCGCCGTGCAGCCCCGTGGCAGCGGCCATCGGATGATCGCCTGCGGGGTTCCGGGATGCCGGTCGGTGTTCTTCGAGCCGCCGCACGACCCGGCGACGGCTTTAGTCCGCGGCCAGTCATCGGGCGGGGCTCAGCGGGCCGGCGAACGCGCCGGAATCACTGGTGCACGACGCGCTGCCGGTGATGCCGCCGTAGCTTTGCGCGAGGTTGCTGACCGGCGACCTGGAGGACCGCGGAGCCGGTGTGGCCGGTCCGGCGGGCGAGGACGCGGGAGACGCGGGGGAAGCTGCTGATCCGGCGGACGAGGGCGCGGGTGTGGCGCCGCTTACGCTCGCGTGCTGCCGTGGTCGGGCCAGCCCGGGCAGCGTCGTGTCGTGCGCGACCGCCGAGAACAGCGCGTCGGCCTGCGGCTGCTCGAACTCGACCCAGTTGGGGTTCGGCGGGTAGAGGACGTTGCTGGCCTGGATGAACTGGTAGTCGCTGGCCGAAACCCCGCGCAGGCTCTCGCCGATCTGCACCAGGTCGGACTGGCTCAGACCAGTGTCGGTCGTCATCGCGCCGGCGGCGTCGCTTACCACCCTCAGCAGCCGGGTCGGGCTGGACAAAAGGCCGACGCGGGTGACCTGCCTCAGCGTCTGCGCGAGCAGGTAGTCGTCCCGCTGGATCCGTTGCAGGTCGGAGCCGTCACCCGTCTTCTCACGGGTGCGCCAGAACTCCAGGAACTGGACGCCGCCGATGTGGTGCTTGCCCGCGGACAGCCTCAGCCCCGAGTCAGCGTCGTCGACGGCCACCGGCACGCAGACGTTGACGCCGCCGATGTCGTTGACCACGTTCACCAGCGCGGGGTACCCGAGCTCGATGAAGTGCCCGAGGCGGATGCCGGTCTGCTGCTCGACGGTCTTCCACAGGCAGGCCGGCCCGCCGTTGGTGAGCGTGTTGTCGATCTGCTCGATCGCGCCAGGGTCCGCCTGCTGACCCGACCAGCCCGGCCCCTTGGCACAGGCGTAGCGGGGGACGACGGTGTCGCGCGGGATGTTCACCACGGTGACGTGATGCCGGCCCGGGGAGATGTGGACGATCATGATCGTCTCGGAGACGGCGTCGCCGGTGTTGCTGCCGACGTGCCAGTACAGTTCCTGCTGCCGGGTCAGCCCGGCGGTGCTGCCGGAGGCGAACACCAGGAGGTTCAGCGCGCTGGTGTACTGCGGGGGCCGCTTGCCCAGCTCGCCCTGCGTCACGTCGACCCGGCGGATGCTATCCCACACCGCCCGGTACTTCAGGTAGGCGGCCAGCAACCCGCCGACCAGCGCGGCGACGACGACGACCGAGACCCAGGCGGCGGCGACCCTGCCCCGCGAGCGCCGGGGCCGGGGATGCTGGCCGCTCCGGCCCGGGGGCTGGTTCTGGCGCCCGTTTTCTGGCGCTCGCGCCCCCGGGTCAGAATTGTCGTCGGAGCTGCTCATCGCATCCCTCCCGGCGAGGGCGCTCGTGGGTAAAGGGGTTGGGGGCTCTGATTGCCTGGCTGCGCCTGGGAGCGCGCCGTTATGGGCTTTCCTTCCCCCCGAGCAGCCGTTGACACGATCATGAGTCAGGTCCGGCCAAGCCGGGTTCCTGGTCAGGACCGAGCGGTCCCCGCCTCGGGGCGGGTGTCAGGCGTCGCGCAGGCAGAGCAGCAGGCCGCCGACCACCAGAGCCCAGGCGGCCCACAGCGCCAGCACGCCGAGGCCCGGCCACGGCCCGATCGGCAGCGTCTTGAGACCCCGGGTCGCCTGTATGGCCAGACCTGCGGTCATCGGCCCCCACTCCTGCAGCCGGTGCTGCCAGCGCGGGTCCAGGCTGCCTACGTCGGTCAGCAGCGGCACGATGTACAGCAGGCCCAGCATGACCGCGATCGCGGCGCCGGAGTCCCGCAGGGCGGTGGCCAGGCCCAGGCTGAAGAGCGCGATCAGGGCTAGGTACAGCACCGACCCGCCCGCCGCGCGCAGCGTGGACCCGGCGGCCAGCGACAGCGTCTCGGAGTGGTATGCGCCGGTGAAGCCGTTGCCGGGCAGGATGTACCGGCCGGCCAGCACCGACCCGGCGGTCGCGACGGCCCCTGCAGCGAGCACGGCGCCGGCCAGCACGATCGCCTTAGCGGCCAGGGCGGTCAGCCGCCGCGGCATCGCGGCGAGCGTGATCCGGATCATGCCGCTGCTGTACTCGCTGCTCATCGCCAGCACGGCCAGGACGGCGACGGCTGCCTGCCCGAGCTGGATCCCGGTCAGGCTGAGCTTGGTGGTGTCCTGGCTGCACGTGGCCGGACACGTGACCACCTCTGTGGCCAGGACGCCCACGCCGGCCACCAGCGCGATCATGGTGAGCAGCAGCCACCCGGTGCTGGGCACCGTCCGCAGCTTGGTCCACTCCGCGTGCACCGATTCCCGCAGCGTCCCGGCCTGGGCGCGCAGTCCCCCGCTCATGCGTCCCTCCGGCGCAGGAGGTAGACAGCAAGGCCGAGGGCGGCCGCCGCCCAGGCACAGGACACCGCGAACCCGGTCCACGGTGCCAGCGGGAAGCAGCCGTTGTGCGGCTCGCAGATGTTCATCACCTGCGAGTACTGGGGTATCCCCTGCTGCACCCCGAACCCGGCGGCCGGAGTCAGCCGCAGCACCCACAGGCCTGGCCCCTGGGGCAGGATGACCGCCAGGATCAGCGGGACGACCACCAGCACCACCACTGCTGCGATGGCACCGGCGCTGCGGCGCAGCGCTGCCCCGGCGGACAGGGCCAGGATCGCGGCCACCGCCAGCAGCCCGGCCGTGCCCGCCACGATCTGCACCCCGTGGGCGCTGGTCAGCGACCAGATCGGGTAGACCGACGACACCCACCCGCCGGAGTGCAGCTTGCGCTCGGCGATCAGCACCGCGACCGCGGCCCCGACCAGCCCGGCGGCGAAGGTCACCGCCCCGATCACGATGGCCTTGGCCGCAAGCACCCGGCCCCGGCGCGGGCTGGCCGCGAACGTGGTGCGGATCAGACCGCGGCGGTACTCGGCGGTGATGAACAGGGCGCCAAGGGCGATGACCGCGATCAGGCCGATGGCCGTGCCCTTGAGGGCAAGCCCCAGCGGGTCCTCGGCGGTCACGTATGGCGCGATGTCACCGCCATACCCGGTCATCCTGAACGTGCCGCCGGACCTGAGCAGGCTGTCCGCCAGCGCGATCTTCTTCCCGGTAGAGAACACCTTGACCTTCTCGCCGATCGCGCGGCCAACATTCCCGGCGCTCCACGTGGCGCCGGGATGCCCGCCGGCCAGGCCGAGGCGGTCGAAGACGGCAGTCGCCTGCGTGGGGAGAAGACCCACGGTGTTGCTGGCGAAATTCTCCGTCGCTACAAGGTTGTAGGGCGCGGCGACGAGCAGCCCCGCCTGCACGGTCTGCGGCAGCCCGGCCAGCGTGGCGGTGCCGATCTGCGTCCAGTGGCTGCCGTCGGCGGAGTCGTAGCCGGTGATCGTGTCGCCGGAACGGGTCAGCCGCAGCCACCGCGGCGACGCCGCGGAAACCGCGCCCGGGAGCCCGGCGGTGTCGCCGGTGTAGTTCCACTGCATGCGCACTCCGTGCCCGGGGGTGGCCATGACAGCGGCGTAGGCCGACCCCGGCGTGGTGCTCGCCTTGATGATGATCCCGGCCTTGGCCCACGGCTGCGGACCTCGCGGCGTGGTCTCGCCGGGCGGCGCCTCGCCGGGCAGCATGGAGCTGGCGAGCGAGGTGACCCGGGCGGTGATGCTGCCGTTGCCGTCCAGCGGCTGGTGCACGAAGTAGAAGTCGTCGGTGACCGCCTCGCCGCCCGGGCCGATGGCGACGGTCGGGGTGTCGGGACCGATGTTGGCCGGAGCCGCCGGGTTAGCCGCCGGGTTCTGCCCCCCGCTAGCAGCGGCCGCCAGGGCCACCACCGCCAGGACGGCCAGCGCCGCGGCGGCGATCATGGCGATCACCCAGCCGCGCACAGTGCGGAACTTGGTCCACTCCGACCGCAGCAGGTGCGCGAAGTCGTCGCGCCCGGGCTGCTGGGCAGACCGGTACGGGGTGATCGTTCCGGTACTCATTTGACGGCCTCCGGGGTATTAGGCGCGGTGCCGGGGGCTGCGGCGCGGAACTCGACAGCCTCACGGGTGAGCTCCATGTAGGCCTCCTCGAGAGTCGCGCGGTGCGAGGAGATCTCCGAGAATGGCACCCCGCGGTCGCTGAGCAGGGCCACGATGCGCTCGGTCGGGAGCCCGGACACGGTGAGCCTGTCGCGGTCGGTGGCCGCGACGGTGGCGCCGGCGCGGGTAAGCGCGGCCATGGCTTCCGGGCCCGCGGTGGTGCGTACCGTGACCCGGTCATCGGACGCGGCCGCGATCAGTTCCGCCACCGTGGTGTCGGCGATGACCTTGCCCCGGCCGACCACGACCAGGTGGTCGGCGGAGCCTTCCAGTTCGCTCATCAGGTGGCTAGACACCAGGACCGCCCGGCCCTCATCCGCGAGCGATCGCAGGAAACCGCGCATCCACACGATTCCCTCGGGGTCCATGCCGTTGAACGGCTCGTCGAACATCAGCACCGGCGGGTCGCCGAGCATCGCGGCGGCGATCCCCAGCCGCTGCCGCATGCCCAGGGAGTAGCCGCCCCCCTTGCGCCGAGCCGCCTTCTCCAGCCCGGCCTCCTCGATCACCTTGTCGACGCGCCGGGCGCCGAGGCCCTGGGAGTGGGCCAGCCACAGCAGGTGGTTGCGCGCGCTCCGGCTGGGCTGCAGCGCTCCCGCGTCCAGCACGGAGCCGACGTGGTTCAGCGGGTGCCGCAGCGTCTGGTACCGCTGCCCGCCGACCAGCGCGGTGCCTTCGTCCGGGGCATCCAGGCCAAGGACGACGCGCATGGTGGTGGACTTGCCGGCGCCGTTGGGGCCGACGAACCCGGTGACCTGGCCGGGCTGGACGGTGAACGTCATCCCGTCCAGGGCCACGGTCGACCCGAACCGCTTGCGCAGGCCGCGGACTTCGATGGTTGCTTCCATGCTCGCAACGGTAGGGAAACGCCGGCCGCCGGGTCGTCACGCTGGGGAGCCGTCCTTGCCGCCGCTGGCACGGGGGACTCCGGCCGCGGCGCATCGCTCGTGCGGGGGACTCTGGATACTCGTCGCGAGGGACGCACAGTCGCTGGCCAGCGAGGACAATGGCTTCGTGAACCGAGCGGGTGACTGGCGTCCCGGATCGGCGCGGCGGCTGCGACGGCTGGCCACCGCGCCGCACGCGCCCGCCGTGGCGGCGGTACTGCTCGGCGTGGCCGCCGCCGCCCAGGTCCTGGCCCAGCCGCTGAGCCCCGGCCTTACCTACGGCGGGGCCCAGCAGTTCGCTCTTGTGCTGCTCGCGCTTTTCGGCACGCTCCCGCTTGGCCTCCTGTGGGCCTACCCGACGGCGGCCGCCCTGGCCGTCTGCGGCGCGTGCGTGCTGTCCCTGTCGGCGTTCCATACGCTGGCCGTCGCAGCCGTGATCGCGCAGCTCGCGGTCCTCTGCCGGCTGGGCCGGAGCGGCAGGCAACTCGTGGCGGCGGCCCTGGCCTTGCCGTTCCTGGTGCTGGCGCTCACGTTCCTGGCGCTGTCGTCCGCCGAGCCGCGGATCTCCGCGGCCAGGGTCCTCAGCGTGACCCTGGCCGCGCTGGGCCCGGCGGCGGCGTGGGCGGGCGCGGCCTGGCAGGCGCGCAGCGAGGCCGCGCAGCACCAGGCCGCCCGGCAGGTCATCGCGGGCTCGCTGCTCGAGCACACGGCGCGAGGGGAGCGCGCCCGGGTCTCGCACGAGCTGCACGACGTCGTGGCGCACCACATTTCCATGATCGCCGTGCAGGCGGAGACGGCCCGGCTGACCACCCCGGGGATGCCCGCCGCCGGGGCGCAGCGGCTTTCCGCGATCGGCGACACCGCCCGGGCCGCGCTGACCGAGATGCGGCGGCTGCTCGGCGTGCTGCGCGAGGACACCCGGGCCAGCGCCGCGGACCGGCAGCCGCAGCCCGGCCTGCTTCAGCTCAACGAGCTGCTCGACGAGGCGAGGAACGCCTCAGGGTCGGGCATCCGCCTGATCGTCTCCGGTCCCATGGCCGCCCTCGACCCTGGCGTCGAGCTGGCCGCCTACCGCATCATCCAGGAGGCGCTCACGAACGCCCGGCGGCACGCCGAGGGCGCCGCCGTCGACGTGGAGCTGCGCTACACGGCCGAGGCGCTGCGGCTACGCGTCCGTGACAACGGGCCGGGCCCCCCGCCCGCGATGTCGCCCGGCGGTCACGGGCTGCTCGGCATGCGCGAGCGCGCCGCGGCCGTGGGCGGTGAGCTGCGCACCGGCGCGGCGAGTGGCGGCGGGTTCGTCGTCGAGGCCGTGCTGCCCCTCGCGGCCGAGGCCGCGGCGTGAGCGGGGAGCACATCATGAGCGAGCCGATCCGGATCGTTGTCGCCGACGACCATCAGGTGGTGCGCACCGGATTCGCCGCGCTGCTCGACACCCAGCCGGACTTCACGGTGGTCGGCACCGCCTCGGACGGGGCGGAGGCCGTAACGGCCGCCCGCGAGCTGCGCCCCGACGTCGTCCTGATGGACGTGCGGATGCCCAACACCGACGGCATCGAGGCCACCAGGCAGCTGGCCGGATCCGGGCCGGGCGGGCCGCGCATCCTCATCCTCACCACGTTCGACCTGGACGAGTACGTCTACGACGCGCTCTGCGCCGGGGCCAGCGGCTTCCTGCTCAAGGACGTCACCGCGGAGCGCCTCTTCGATGCGGTGCGGGTCATCGCGGCCGGCGAGGCACTGCTCGCGCCCAGCGTCACCCGCCGCCTCATCAGCGAGTTCGCCCTCATGCGCCCCAGGGCGGACATGCACTCCGCCGCCGCCCTCGCGGCGCTCACCCCGCGTGAGACCCAGGTTCTCAGGCTGGTCGCCGAGGGCCTGTCCAACCAGGAGATATCTGCCCGGCTGGTCGTCACCGAGGAGACCGTCAAGACGCACGTCAGCCGCGTGCTGAGCAAGCTGGGGCTGCGGGACCGGACCCAGGCGGTCGTCACCGCCTACGAGTCGGGCCTGGTCGTGCCGCGCTCCAGCGCTCCCGGATAGCCGCCGGGCTGGGAACCTGCGAGCAGCGCGGGATCGCGGCGTCCGGTCAAGCGCCCGGCCCGGGCGCATCGGACCAGGCCGAACTCCCCGGCCTTCACGGCAGTGACAAAACTCCTGCCACTCATCGGACCCGAACACAAGCCTCGGCCCGTCCGGATCCTTCGAGTCACGAACCGCGACGACGCGCCCGGCGGTTCCCACCGCCACGCACCTGCCGCGCATCACGTCCGGGCCGCCGATCTCGTAGCGCGCACAGCTGGCTCGCCGTGATCCGTCTGTTCCCGGGCTGCCCGGCAGGTCACCTGCCCGCGAGTGATCGTGAGCGGGCCTGGGGTTCACCACCTCATCGGGCGCGAGGCGGGCTGGCGGTTGGTGGCCGGATGTGCGTGCTGCAGGCAGTGAAGGCCGCCGCCTGTGCGGGCGGGAGCTTGTGTTCCCCTGGGCCGCCGGGGATCGTCGCAGTGGCGCCGTGCCTGGCCAGGCACTGGACAAACCCCGGTACGGGCACCCGGCCGGCGATGGCTATGGCTTGCAGGACCACCGGCCGTACCGGCGCCACCCGACTACTAAAGATGACCGTGCCGTCGCTGCAGATCAGGACCTGTACGCCTCCCGGGCGGGACACCCATGGGTGCGGGGACGCTGGGTGACAGGCCGGAGGTCTTGGCGTGAGCGCCGACGAGACTGCGGCCCGGCCGCCCCCGCAAGCCGCGACGGCCAGGATCATGACGCCGAGAATGCTGGCTGCCAGGGCACCCAGGCGGCAGCCGTGAGCCCGGTGACTGGCGGCTGGGGGCCTGGTTGCGCAGAACCGGCAGGTGCGGCGACTTAATGTCACCGGGGGCGGGGTCTGTGTCACGAGCCTGGTCCAGGATGATCGGTGCCGGTGGTTTCTTCACAATAGTGGCCGCTCTGTGGGGTATGCCGGGGTCATGAGGTATCCCGAGGGTGGCGGGCTGACCTTCGAGGAGCGGCCCGCCGGGAGCAGGTGCGCTTATTGTCGACCAGCGTGGTGACGACGACGTATCGTGCCGGGTCTCAGCGGCTGGGTCAAAGCTTGGTCAGCTTGGCGTAGGGCGCGCTGATCCGGTACTTGACCGTGCCGAAATCGACGAGCACGGTGTCTGCTTCTGTACTGATGACGCGGCCGAGGCCGTACCGGTCGTGGGTCACCAGGTCGTGCGCCGTGAACTCCTCGACAGGCTCGGGCGCGGGCTGCGGCGTGTTGAAGGGACTTCCGGGCACGGGGCGCCGGGTCATGGCGCGGGCTGGTTTCTCATCATGACCAGTATGCGGCCTGCAGCCAGGCCCATCCAGGCTCGGCCCGAACCTCGGGCCCCGGAGGTCGTCCGGGGCCGCGTCCCCCGGCGAATCAGTACTCGAGTTCGGGCCTCAGTGAGCCGCCGACGGTGTGCAGGTGCCGCAGTACCTGCGCGTAAGAGGCGATGAGGCGGGTCTCATGGTAGGCAACGCCGTGGGCGTCGCAGAACGCCCGTACCGCCTCTTGTGCGCGCCGCAGGCTAGGCCGCGGCATGGAGGGGAACAAGTGATGCTCGATCTGGTAGTTGAGCCCGCCGAGGGCGAAATCGGTGAGCCACCCGCCGCGGATGTTGCGCGAGGTGATGACCTGGCGACGGAGGAAATCGATCTTCTCATCCTCGCCGAGAACCGGCATGCCCTTATGGTTCGGGGCGAAAGCGCAGCCCAGGTAGATCCCGAACAGGCCCTGATGGATGACAATGAAGGCGGCTGCCTGCAACGGGGAGAGGACCAGGAACACGGCGGTGAGGTAGGCGCCGATGTGCGCGATGAGCAGTGCGCTCTCGGCCAGCTTCACCGTGAAGCGACGGCCGCCAAGCAGGGCGCGTACCCCGGCGACATGCAGATGGATGCCCTCCAGGAGCAGCATGGGGAAGAACAGCCACGCCTGGTATCCGGCCAGCCACTTTCCTATCCCGCGCCGGGCGAGCATCTGGTCCGGAGTGAACGCGATCGCCGCGCCGGCGATGTCCGGGTCGCGGCCGACCTGGTTGGGGTGGGAGTGGTGACGGTTGTGCTTGGAGGTCCACCAGCCGTAGCTGAGGCCGATCAGCAGGTTGCCGTGGATGCGGCCGATCAGGTCGTCAGCGCGCTTGGAGCCCGAGATCTGTCGATGGCCCGCGTCGTGCCCGATGAACCCGGTCTGGGTGAACATGACCCCGAGGAATACAGCCACCAGCATCTGCCACCACGACCGACCGAGCAGGAAGAACACGGCCCAGCCGCCGAGCAGCAGAAGCAGGTTGACACTGATCTTGATGCTGTAGTACACGGGGCGGCGGTGCAGCAGCCCGGCCCTGCGAACCGCACGGGAAAGTTCTGCATACTCACTGCCCCGGCCGGTGACCAGCGTCGCCGGTGCAGCCAGGGAAGGGCGTTCGGCAGCGGGGCCGGCAGCATCAACGGTCAACATCGTCCTCCTGCGGGGGAGCGGGCAAGTGTGCGCCGCCAGGGGGCAGAGCGGCAAGGCCCAGGTGCCGCCCAGCCGGGGATGCAGGTGCCGTGACTAGCGTGCGGCCGGCCCGCGCCGGAAACACGGGCCCGCCGCATGCATGTCGTCAGAGTGCGCGGACCTGGTCAGCCTGCAGGCCCTTCGGGCCCTGCCGGGTGGTGTACTCCACCTTCTGGTTCTCGGTGAGGCTGCGATAGCCGCCCATGTCGATCGCCGAGTGGTGCACGAACACGTCGGCACTGCCGTCATCGGGGGCGATGAAACCGAAGCCCTTATCCGGGTTGAACCATTTCACGGTGCCTTGCGCCATTCTGCTGTCTCCTTCAAAGACGAGCCCGGATCCGCACGGTCATGCGGACCAGCTGCTGGTTGCACGCCCCCGGAGGAAAGAACCCACAGCCAGACGGCGCGACGCCCACTGTCGAAAAATGCGGACGCCTTCACGATCGCAAACGTCGACAACAACTGCTAGCTACAGCGCCTGTCGGTCGCCCGCGTATTCCCGGGCTGCTCCCGTTCGGGCCATGAGGATGGCGATGTCGTCGGCAGGGTGGGGGGCCAGGGTGGCCAGCAGCCTGTCGCAGGCCTGGGTGAGGGGTAGCCCGGTGGTGGTGGCCAGGGTGCGGACCAGGCGCGCCATGCCGGCGTCTATGTCGGTGGCGGGGGTTTCGATGAGCCCATCGCTGTAGAGGACCAGGGTGGTGCCCGGAGGCAGGTGCAGGCGGGTGGCCCGATAGCGGGCGTCGCCGAGGCCGGTGCCCAGCGGCAGGCCGGCCGGCAGGTCGGGGAAGGTGGCGTGGTGGCCGGCGCGGGTCAGGGCGGGCGGAGGATGGCCCGCGCTGGCGATCTCCCACTCGGCGCTGGCGGGGTCATGGACCGCGTAGATGCAGGTGGCGCTGGTTTCCTCGTCGGTCAGGTCGGCGGTGATCTGATCAAGGCGGGTGAGCAGGTCGGCGGGTGTCAGGTCGAGGGCGGCCAGGGTGCGGGTGGCGGTGCGCAGCTGGCCCATCAGCGAGGCGGCGGCGATGTCGTGCCCGGTCACGTCGCCCACGATCAGGGCGCAGCGGCCGGCCGGCAGGGGGATGACGTCGAACCAGTCCCCGCCGACCTCGGCGGCGGACTCGGCGGGGACGTACCGCCAGGCCAGCTGCAGGCCGGGAACCTCGGGGATCTGCCGTGGCAGGAGGCCGCGCTGCAGGGCCAGCGCGGTGGCCCGCTCCCGGGTGTAGAGCCGGGCGTTGTCCACCGCCACCGCGGCGCGGGCGACGAAGTCACGGGCCAGGGCCAGGTCCGCGGCGGTGAACGGCGCCGAGCCGGCCAGGCGGCACAACACGACGAAGCCCATGATCACGCCCCGGGTGGTCAGCGGGACAAATATCAGGGAGTGGGCCCCTGCCCGGCGCGCTGTCATCGCGCGGTCGAAGCCCGTGCCGGAGGCTATCTCCTTGATCTGCTCTTCGGTCATGGCCCCGAACGCCGGCAGGAAGACCGGCAAGCCGGCCGCCAGGCGCTGGCCGATCAGCTTCGCGGGGTCGGTCTCACTCCATGCATACGGGAGGGATCCCGGAAGGGGCGGCAAGTCAGCCGGCCACCGCAGCGCCGCCTGCCGGAAGCGCATTTCCCGGTCGTGCGCGTGCGGTGGGTGCCGGTCACCGTCGAAGACGGTGGCCAGCAGGTTGACCCCGCCCGCGTCGGCCAGCCGCGGGATGGCCACCTCCAGCAGTTCCTCGGCGGTCCGGGTGATGTCCAGCGTGGTCCCGATCCGGGCGCTGGCCTCGTCGGCCAGCGCGAGCCGGCGCTGGTTGCGGGCCTGCTCTGTGACCTCCCGCAGCAGAATGGTGACCCCCGCGGCCTGGCCGTCCGTGCGGGTGACCGGGAACTGGGTGCAGCTCCAGCACCGCTCCTCGCCGGGGTCGCCGACCTGGCTGCGCACTTCGAGGTCGGCCACAGGCTCGCCGGTGGCCAGCACCCGCTGCAGCGACTGCTCGACCGGGCCGGTGTTCATATCGGGCAGCACCTCGCCAAGCCGGCGCCCGGCCCATGCCGTGGCTGGCATGCCGTCACCGAGACGCCCGGCGGCCTGGTTAGCCCAGGCGATCCGCAGGTCGGTGTCGACGACGATCACGCCCAGCGGGGACCGGATCAGCCCTGCCGACCGGGTCAGCGCGTCCAGGGTGACCGTGTCCAGTGTGCCTCCCGTCCCGCCCTGATTCGGCGTGTTGTTCGAGTTGCACATGTTTACCTTTGTGGCAGGACAAGTCTATGCCTGCCAGCCATGACGGACCTCAGCGGAAAGCTCGCATGCGGTGCGGACTGCCACGTCGAGCTCGACCCGACTACGTCCTCGACGTCATCCGCGCGGCTGCGGCAGGCGTGGCCGAGGCGGTCGGCGCGCTCTGACCGTTACTGCTCGGAGAGGATGGCCTCGAGCTCGGCGAGCGGGTCGCGGACGACCGGGCCCCGCGTCTCGACCAAGGCGCGCCGGATCGTGCCGCGGAACGGGAACGGCGCCGAGTAGCCGGTGCCGACGGCGGGCCCCCACTCGTAACCGCAGGTGAGCCCCGCGCCGACGCCGTTGAACCCGGACGGCGTGAACCGGGGGATCACGCCCCGCCCGGCCTCGTGCCCGTCGCAGCTCAGCACGCCGGTGCCCCCGAGGCCCTCGTCCTTGGTGAACGTGAACTCGATGCGGTGCCCGCCCGGCAGGACCGTCGCGGCCGACTCCACCGTGTGGCGTTCCTTGCCGTAGAGGTTGTGCACGTAGCAGATCCGCCCGCCGAGGATGTGCAGCGACCACCCGCCGAGGGCGGACCCCATCGCCAGCAGGACACCGTCGGGCGGCCCGGAGTCCGGGATGGTGACGTCGACGATCAGCGCGTGCGAGCGGTTGCGCACGTTCACCGCCACCGGCTCCGGCACCTGGGCGCCGCCCTGGAAGTAACGGAACGCCTCGCGCGGGCCGCGCTGATCGGGCTTGGGGTTCACCAGGGCCCACAGCACCCTGTTGTCGAGGGGCAGGACCTGGTTGCGCTCGGCCTCCGCCCACCAGAGCTCGACGAGCTGTCGCAGCAGCTCGGGGTGCCGCCGCGCTAGGTCCCGCGACTCCGACAAGTCCTGCGCGACGTGGTACAGCTCCCAGACGTCGTCGTCGAACGGCGCGTTCGGATTCTGGTCGTCGTACAGCGGCCCGACCGGGTGGAACGTCACCGCCTTCCAGCCGCGGCGGTAGATGGCCCGCGATCCGAACATCTCGAAGTACTGCGTGGAGTGCCGCTCGGCCGCGCGCTCGCCGCCGGCGCCGAGCAGGTAGGCGAAGCTCACGCCGTCGACCGGGGTCTGCGCGATGCCGTCGATCTCGGCCGGGTAGCCGAGCCCCGCGAGCTCGACCAGCGTCGGGGCGACGTCGATCGCGTGCGTGAACTGGGCGCGGATGCCGCCGCCGTCGACGGACCCGCCCGCCCAGGAGATCACGCACGGGTCGGCCACGCCGCCCTCGTGCACCTCGCGCTTCCACCGGCGGAACGGCGTGTTCCCCGCCATCGTCCAGCCCCACGGGTAGTTGTTGTGCGTGAGCGGCCCGCCGATCTCACCGAGGCGGGCGAGCATCTCCTCGTTCGGGGCGGGGTCGAGGTTCACCATGCGGACGTCGTTGATCGACCCGGAG
>DASYXX010000707.1:0-6203 GCA_035934395.1 Streptosporangiaceae bacterium | reverse complement strand
CGGCCGGCCCTCGCATCCGGCATACGCCGGTGATCGCCCCACGGCGCTTCCCGGCGTCGCCGCATCCCCTGCCGTCTGCTCGGGCCAGCCTCCGGCCGGCCCTCGCATCCTGCACCGGCTGCGGCGATGACGCTGGGGCCTGCTCCTTCCCGGCAGAGCTCGCCCCGCGCCGGTGGTGCGCGGGAAATACAGCCCATGGAGGCTCACTGTGGCCATAAGGTGGAACCCATCTCGCGGCGCAACGCTGGGTATCGAGTGGGAACTGCAGCTCATCGACTGCAGAAGCAGGATGCTGCGGCAGGACGCTCGCGAGGTCCTGGCGGCGCTGCCAGCGCTCAGCGAGGTCGGCGAGAACCCGAAGATCCGTTACGAGCTCATGCAATCGACGGTGGAGGTGGTCACGGGCATCTGCACCACTGTGTCGGAGGCGAAGGAGGATCTTACTGCGACAATCGCGCAACTTGAGCGAATCACGGGCAGCCGCGGTACGATGCTGGCCTGTGCCGGAACGCATCCCGTTAGCGACTGGCGAGATGCCAAGATGGCTCCCATTCAGCGCTATGCAGAACTCGTAGAGCAGTTGCAGTGGCTGGCCCGAAGGATCCAGACATTCGGAGTCCACGTCCACGTCGGCATCAGGGACGGGCGCAAGGCGATTCCCATCGTCAATGCGCTTGCCGCTTACCTGCCGCATTTTCTGGCGCTGACTGCGTCAAGCCCGTTCTGGAGCGGGCACGACACAGGGCTCGCCTCGAGCCGTGCGGTCATCTTCGGCGGCCTGCCGACCTCGGGGCCGCCGCAGCCACTCGCTGACTGGAGTGAGTTCGAGGAGTACATGGACACGCTGCTTCGCGCCGGAACGATCCGGAGCATCAAGGAGGTGTGGTGGGACATACGGCCGCACCCCGATTTCGGCACGGTCGAAATCAGGATGTTCGACGGCGTTCCGACCCTTCGCGAGATCGGCATGGTCGCGGCGCTGTCGCAGTGCCTGGTTCAGCAGTTCGACACCCAGCTGGACCGCGGCTACCGGCTGCCGAGCCCCTCGGCGTGGGTGGTTCGCGACAACAAGTGGCGTGCCACCCGGTACGGGCTGGACGCGACCGTGATCACCGATGACTCCGGGTCCACGGCGCCGCTCCGTGACGAGCTGTTCGAACTGGTGCGCGAGCTTGAGCCAGTGGCGGGCCGGCTCGGCTGCTCCGAGGAGCTCGACGTAATGTCCGAGGTGCTGGACCACGGCGCCTCCTATGAGCGGCAGCGGGCGGTCGTGGCCGGCGGCGGAGGGCTCGAGGACGTGGTGGACGCGCTGGCCACCGAGTTCACCGAGGACCGCTTCGTGATACCGGGGGAGGCAGCGCATGGCCGAACGTGACCTGGAGGGCGAGCTCGACGCGTTCCTAGCGGGGCATCAGGCCGAGTTCGTTGACTTCCGACGCGACCTGCATGCCCACCCCGAGATCGGCTACCACGAGCACCGGACCACGCGCCGAGTCAAGCTCAGGCTGGAGGCCGCGGGCCTGCGGCCGATGATCCTGCCCAAGGGCACCGGGCTGATCGTGGACATCGGGTCGGGCAGCGACCCGGTGGTGGCGCTGCGTGCCGACCTGGACGCACTGCCGATCAGCGACGAGAAGAACGTCCCGTACCGGTCCACGGTTGCCAACGCCTGCCATGCGTGCGGGCACGACGTGCACACCACCATTCTGCTCGGCACGGGCCTGTTCCTGGCCCGCATGGCGGCGGCCAAGGCGCTGCCGGGCCGGGTCAGGCTCATCTTCCAGCCCGCCGAGGAGGTGCCCTGCGGGGCACTCGACGTGCTGGCCGTCGGCGGCATCGCCTCGGTGGACCGGATCTTCGCGCTGCACTGCGACCCGCGGCTCGACGTCGGCAAGATCGGGACGCGCGTCGGCGCGATCACCGCTGCCTGCGACAAGATCACCGTCCGGGTGACCGGGCCCGGCGGGCATACCGCGCGCCCGCACCTGACCGCCGACCTCGTGTACGCCCTCGGCAAGATAATCACCGAGCTGCCGGCCGCGCTGTCCCGCCGGGTCGACCCGCGGTCCAGCCTGAGCCTGGTCTGGGGGCGGGTCAACGCGGGCGCGGCGGCCAACGCCATCCCGGACGACGGCATCGCCGAGGGCACCGTGCGCTGCCTCGACGACGAGGCCTGGCACGCGGCGCCCGACCTGCTCAAGGCACTGATCGATTCGGTCGCGAGCGCCTACGGCGTTGTCGCCGAGCTCACCTACGTGCGGAACGTGCCGCCCACGGTCAACGAGGCGATATCGACGGCCATGGTCGAGGCTGCCGCCGACCGGGTGCTCGGCGCCGATGCGGTCGTTGCCGCACCCCAGAGCCTCGGCGGCGAGGACTTCGCCTGGTACCTGGAGTCGATCCCGGGCGCGCTGGTCCGGCTTGGCTCGAGGAAGCCCGGCTCCGGCGACGACTTCGACATCCACCAGCCGACGTTTGACGTGGACGAGCGCGCGATCGGCGTAGGCATCCGGCTCATGGCGGCCACCGCGCTGACCGCGATCAGCGGGGGCGCGTCCGCGCCCGAGCCGCTGCGGGGCGTCGCGCACGCCTGAGGGCGATACCGGGCTGTGACCAGCCCGGCCTACAGTGGACAGGCGTGAGGGGCGCGATGGCGCCCGTGCTGGCCCTGGGGACGACCCGGGACCACCCCGCGTGTTCGGCCGAGCCAGTGGAGTGCGATCACGTGTCCTCTGATCAAGCCGTGAAGTCGGGCCAGGTCAAGGTGTTCCGGCTGCCGGGAGCGATCGTGGCCTGGTGGGCGTGGGTGATCTTCGCGGCAGCCAGCCTCATCGACCTGGCGATCCAGGGCCGCAGCCACACGGCGGCCGAGATCGCGGTCGCGCTGGCCGGCATCACCGGGGTGGTATACGCCTGCGCCCTGCGGCCGCGGGTCGTCGCCGATTCCGGCGGCATCACCGTGATGAACCCGCTCCGCGATCATCGCGTTCCCTGGGGGTCGGTGACCGGCGTGGACCTCGCGGAATCGGTCCAGGTGCACTACGTCCCGCCCACCTCCCCATCCCCCTTCACTGACGCCCCGCCGGTCAAGGCCATCCATAGCTGGGCGCTGTACGCCCGCCGCCGGAACCGCCTCAGGAGCGAGCTCATCCAGCAGGGCAGGGCCAGCAGGCGGCTGCCGCGCAGCTCTCCGGATTCCTACGGGCAGCCGTCCAGCGCGGAGGCGATCACCAGGCAGAGCGTCGCGCAGCTCATGGCCGTGCAGCTCGACCAGCTCGCGCGGGACGCGCGGGAGCGCGGCGCCCTCGCGGGCCCCCGGGTCGTCAGCTGGGCCTGGAGTGCGATCGCCGCCATCGTCGTGCCCGCCATCGCGCTGGCGCTCGTCATCGCGGTGTTCCGCTAGACCGGGCTCACCTGCAGGGGCGCTTGCGCAGCGACGCGACGTAGTCGTCAGGGGCTCCGGCGATCTCCGCGGCGTCGGAGATGATGCCCAGGTAGCGAGCGGCAGGCAGGCCGCCCTCGTAGGCGTTGAGCACGTACAGCCAGGCCAGCACCTCGCCGTCTGTGGTCGTCACCCGCACCTTGGCCTTCCGGTAGTAGTCGATGCTGGCGCCGTCCCACTTGTCGAGCGCGGCCTCGTCCGCGGCCGATAGCTCGTAGAGCACCACGAACACGCGCTCCCCGGCTTCCTCGACGACCGTGGCCATGGCGCCCTCCCAGCCGATGTCCTCGCCACCGAAGGCCAGCCGCCAGCCCTCGAGCCAGCCGCTGCCGCGCCAGGGGGAATGCGGGCAGCGCTCGGCCATCTGTGCCGGGTCCATGTTGCTGCCGTAGGCCGCGTACAACGCCACGGGTGATTAGCGTACGAGCCCGGGCGGCTCCGCGTGGACATCGGGGCGGTCCCGGCGGGTCCCGTCCCGGCAGGCGCCGTGCCATGCGCCACAATGGGGCAGCGTGGAGGAGCCGCGCGCGAGAATCGTGATCATCGGCGGCGGACCGGGGGGCTACGAGGCGGCCCTGGTGGCGGCGCAGCTTGGCGCCCAGGTCACGGTGGTCGACCGGGACGGGCTGGGCGGCGCCTGCGTGCTGACCGACTGCGTCCCGTCCAAGACGCTGATCGCGACGTCGGAGATGATGGCCGCGCTGGAGGGCTCGGCCGGGCTGGGTATCCGTTACCGCTCCGGCGGCGCCGCCGCGGCCACCGTTGACGCGCCGCGGCTGTACTCCAGGGTCCTGGCGCTGGCCCGCGCGCAGTCGGTGGACGTGGCCGGGCGGCTGGCCGCCGAGGGGGTCGAGGTCAGGTCCGGGGCCGGGCGGCTGGTCGGCCCGCGCACCGTCGCGGTGGGGGACGCCGAGGTCGGCGCGGACATCGTGCTGGTGGCGACGGGAGCGCGGCCCCGCGTGCTGCCCGGCGCGGTGCCCGATGGCGAGCGGATCCTGACCGCCAGGCAGCTTTACGACCTGGACGAACTGCCGCCGGAACTGATCGTCGTGGGCTCCGGGGTGACCGGGGCGGAGTTCGCCAGCGCCTACCAGGCGCTGGGCTCACAGGTCACGCTCGTGTCCTCGCGCGACCGCGTGCTGCCGTCGGAAGACGCCGACGCGGCGGTGGTGGTGGAGGACGTGTTCCGGCGGCGCGGCATGACGGTGCTGGGCCGGTCCCGCGCGGCATCGGCCAAGGACACCGGCGACGGCGTCACGGTGACGCTCGAAGACGGCCGCACCGTCCGGGGCTCGCACTGCCTGCTGACGGTGGGGATGGTCCCGAACACCGGGGGCCTCGGCCTGGAGGAGGCAGGGATCACGCTGGACCGCGGGGGGTTCATCCCGGTCGACCGGGTGTCGCGGACCTCGGTGCCCGGCATCTACGCCGCCGGCGACTGCACCGGCGTGCAGATGCTCGCCTCGGTGGCGGCCATGCAGGGCCGGATAGCGATGTGGCATTCCCTCGGTGAGGCGGTCCAGCCGCTCCGGCTCAGCCACGTCGCGATGACCGTGTTCACCGAGCCGGAGATCGCCACGGTCGGCGTGTCGCAGCGGGCCGTGGAGGCCGGCGAGGCGGACGCGCTCGTGGTCAAGCTGCCGCTGGCCACGAACGCGCGGGCCAAGATGCAAGGCTTCCGCGACGGCTTCGTGAAGCTGTTCGCCCGCCGCAGCAGCGGCATGGTGCTTGGCGGCGTCGTGGTCGCACCGCGGGCCAGCGAGCTCATCCTGGGCGTGTCGCTGGCCGTCGAGCAGCACCTCACCGTGGACGAGATCGCGCACACGTTCGCCGTGTACCCCAGCCTGTCCGGCAGCATCACCGAGGCCGCCCGCAGGCTGATGCAGCCGTCCGAGGAGGACCTGATCTAGGCAAAGTGTGCCGGGTGGCCCATGTCGGGGTCGCCGTTTGGAGTGGGGTATAGGGCCATCGACCACCTTCTATGGGGGGTAGATGGCCCATTGACCACACGGCCAAACCGCCGCGGAAGATGGCGAAAGCCGCATAACGGGCGAAAGTGGGCTGGTGGCGGGCGGCCCGGCCGCGCATGGCGCACCGGAGTGCCGGCTGGGAAGCCGCTCAGTGGGCCGGGTGGCCCAGGTCGGGGTCGTCGGGGACGTCCAGGCCGTGCTGGCGCAGCCGGGACGCCCGGATGTCGTCCGCGTACGCGGCCACCGTGAAGATGCTGCCGGACAGGATCAGCGCCACCATCGTCAGGCTCAGCCAGAGCGGCGCGGGCAGCAGGCTGCTGAGCACGACCACGAGCACGACGCAGATCGGGATGATGACCGCCAGGTGACGGACCACCGTCCGGAAGCGCCAGCCCGCGTCGGTCAGCTCGTGCCGGACCCAGTCCCGGTTCCGGGCCGGAAGCCGGAATCCGGCCGCGAACCAGAGCCAGCCGAACACGCCGGGATCACCCGGCAGACGCGCCATGCGCTCAGTCTCGCAGCTGGCAGATGATCTCCCCGGCCGGGACCGTCTGGCCGACCTCGACCGCCAGGCCGGCGACCGTGCCGTCCTTGTGCGCGGTCAGCGGCTGCTCCATCTTCATCGCCTCGAGCACCACGATCGTGTCGCCGGCCGACACCCGCTGGCCCTCGGCGGCCACGATCTGCACGATCGTGCCCTGCATGGGGCTGACCAGCGCGTCACCGCCCACCGCGCCGCCGCCGGAAGGGCCGCCGCGCGAGGGGCCGCGGCGCGGGCGGGCTGCCGCCCG
>DASYXX010000698.1:0-8978 GCA_035934395.1 Streptosporangiaceae bacterium | reverse complement strand
CGGGGTGCCGCGAGCCGGGGCCGCGGCGCCAGCTCGGCCAGGCCCGGGGGCGGTCGGTGCGGGGGCCTGGACTGCGGCGGCGCCGGTCGGAGGCGACGGCGGGCTGGCCGCGATAGTAGAAGCCGGGCTGTCCGGGATCTCGGGGCCGGCGGGTGATCGTATCGAGACCTCGGCGGCCGCTGCGGACAGCACAGGACTCTCGGGGCCGGGCCGTCCGTCGCCGGGCGAGAGCCGCGCGCCGATCGCGTCGAGCGCCGCGTGGGCCATCGCGAGCTTCTCGTACAGGAACAGCACCGGCTGGCCGTCCGCCAGCGTCACGGCGGCGCGCAAGGCCTCCTGCGGGCCGCTGGCGGCGGCGCAGGTGATGTCCGGCCTGACCCGGCGCATCGCCCTGGTGATGATGTCGGTCATCTCGCCAGGCTCGCGGCCGCGCTTGTCAGCGTCTTCGTAGACGATGACCCGGCCGAACCGGGCGGCGATCGCCTCGGCCGTGCGGATGATCAGGTCGTCGCGGCGGTCCCCGGGCAGGGTGATCGCGGCGGCCGGGCTGCCGCCCCAGACGTTGCTGATCATGCGGCCGGTGGCGTCGACCGCGGCGGCGTTGTGGCCGTAATCGACGATCACCGGGCCGCCCGCCGCCAGGTAGACGTTGCCCCGGCCCGGGTTGGACTCGCCGGGGCTGAACGTGGCCAGGGCGCGCCTGATGTCCTTGGCGCTCACCCCGTTCGCACGGCAGGCGGCGACCGCCGCGAGGGCGTTCGCGACCACGTGCGGGGCGAGCCCGTCGTAGGCGCCCGGCAGCTCGGCCAGGCTGAGCAGTGGCCGCTGGCTGGTCCCCTCGAACTCGACCAGCTGGCCGTCGCGAAGCTCGCAGGTGATCCCTCCGGACCGCCGGTGCCGCTCGGTCACCGGGTTACCGGCGTGCAGGCTGAAGTACCTGATGACGGGGGCGTGCCTGCGTACCCGCGGACGGTCGGCGATGGCCGCGACGGCCGGGTCGTCGGCGTTGAGCACGATCGTGCCGCCGTCGCGGATCTCCTCCGCGATCAGCGCCTTGACCGAGATGAGCCCGTCGAGGTCGTCGACGCCGTCCATGCCCAGGTGGTCGTCGGCGATGTTCGTGATCACTGCGACGTCAGCCTTGTCGTAGCCCAGCCCTCGGCGGATGATCCCGCCCCGGGCGGTCTCCAGCACGGCGGCCTCCACGCTGGTGTCGTCGAGGACCATCTCGGCCGACCGCGGCCCCGAGGCGTCCGCGTCGTAGACCAGCCGGCCGCCCGAGTAGACGCCGTCGGTGGTGGACATTCCGACGCGAAGGCCTGCCTGGCCCAGTATGTGGCCGATCATGCGGACCGTCGTGGTCTTCCCGTTCGTCCCGGTGACCGCGATGACCGGGATCCGGGACGGCGCACCGGGAGGGTACAGGCTGTCGACGATCGCCCCGGCCACGTCCCGCGGTGGTCCCTCGGCCGGGGCCTGGTGCATCCGCAGCCCCGGGCACGCGTTGACCTCGATGACGGCACCGGCGACGGGACCCTGACCGGCGCCGCGCAGCGGGGCCGCGATGTCGGCCAGCCGCACGTCGATGCCGCAGACATCCAGGCCGACCACGGCGGCGGCGCGGCGGCACATGTCGGCCACATCGTCATGCACCCGGTCGGTGACGTCCCGGCTGGTCCCGCCGGTGGACAGGTTGGCGTTCCGGCGCAGCGCGACCACCTGGCCGGCGCCGGGCACCGAGCCGGTGTCAAGCCCCTGCGCCGCTAGGTGATCGGCCACGCGGTCGTCGAGCCTGATCTTCGTCAGCGCGCGTGAGTGGCCGTCGCCGCGCCGCGTGTCGGCGTTCACCCGGGCCACGAGCTGGCCGATGTCCCGGACGCCGTCGCCGGTCACCGACGCCGGGCGCACCTCGGCGGCGGCCACCACCCGCCCGTCGACGACCAGCACCCGGTAGTCGGTTCCGGGCACGAACCGCTCCACGATGACCCCGCCCGCGGTCATTCCCCCGCCCCCGCCACCATTCCCGGCCTGGGCGGTCGCCTGCGCATAGGCCGCGCCGGCCTCCGCGGCGGTGGAGACGCCGATGAACACGTCGACGCCGTGGCTGCCATTGCGCGGCTTGACCACCACGGGGCCGCCGAGCCGCTCGAGGGCCGCGGCGGCCTCCTGGGCGCTCCGGGCCACGACGCCTTCTGGCACCGGTAGGCCGGCGTCGGTCAGCAGCCGCTTGGCCAGCATCTTGTCGGCGGCGATGTCGACCCCGATCACCGACGTCTGCTCGGTCAGCGCCGCGTGCACCAGCCGCCGGTGCCGCCCGTAGCCGAGCCGGAGCATGCTGAGGCTGCCGACCCGGCGCACCGGTATCCCCCGGCGGCGCGCGGCGGCCGCGAGCGCCGCCGTGCTCACGCCGAGGCGTTCTCGCTCCACCACCACGGCCAGGCGGGCGATCTCGGCCTCGAGTACCGGCCTGCGTTCGGAGAGAAGGTCTTCAATCACCGTCATCGCCAGCTTGATCAGCTCAGCGGGCACGTCAGAATCGGCCGGCTCGTCCTGCGGGCACTCCATCATGACGTCGTAGCGCCCGTCGGCGCCCGCCCACATGGTCCGGCCGAGGTGCACGTCCCGGCCGGCGAGCCCGGACAGCTCCAGCGCCACGTGCTCGGTCACGTGCCCGAAATACGTCCCGCGCGCCATCGCCTCGAGGAACCCGCCGGGGCGCCCGGCCGCGCAGTGGTGATCGGCGAGGCCGGGCAGGACCTCGGTCAGCCGGCCGGCGAAGCCTGGGTGGTCGGTGGTCTGCCTGCAGGTCAGCTCGTCGAGCTCGATCCGGGCCAGGCTGACCGGCGCGGTAGCGAAGATGTTCGGTCCGCTCAGACGACGCATGTCTTCCAGGCGCACGTGACGCTCCTAGGGAGGTTACCGGGTGGTAACCGCTAGTACCGGTCGTGCGCGGGCCCGATGGTGGCCTCGCGCGCCGCGATGTCGAAGATGCAGCCCGCGGGCAGCAGGTGCAGGCGGACACCGAACAGGGTGATCGGGTCGCCGTCCCCGGCCGCGTGGACCACCGTCGCGTGCTTCGCGTCGACGACCGTGGTCACGCCGTTGCCGAGCACCTCGAACCGGCTGCGCTCGACCAGGATCCCGGTCTTCTCGTCGATGCCGACGCCGAGCTGGTCGGGGTCGAGGGCGACCGCGCTGAGCAGCCGGGGGAGCCTGTCCCGCTCGCCGAAGTGCATGTCGATGAGCATCCTGGGAATCAGGCCGAGCCCCGGGCCGGTGCGGACCGCGGCGGCGGACACGTCGGGCCCCTCTCCGCCGAGGATCATCGTGCGGCCCATCGCCGTCGCGCCGGCGCTGGTTCCGGCGATCACCAGCCCGTCGGAGGCGCTCAGCCGGTCGCGCAGGATGTCGTTGGCCCGCGAGCCGACCAGGGTACGCAGCCGGGACTGGTCGCCGCCGCTGAAGAACACGCCGGTCGCGTCCTCCAGCAGCTTGGCCGCGTCCTCACCGTCGGCGTCGGACCGGCCGCGCAGCCGCAATTCGGTGGTGCGGTCCGCGCCGAGGCTGCGGAACGCCCGGTCGTAGTCGGCGTGCACCTGGTCGGGCCGGCCGGTGGCGGTCGTAACCAGCACGATCCGGGCCAGGTCTCCGCCACACAGGGCCACGAACCGCTCGAGCAGCCCGGCGCCGCGGCACCGGTCTTCCGCGCCCCCGATGATGAGCAGGCGGCCGGGATGCCCGCTGTGGTCCCCCTCGTCGTCCACGGCCCCTCCTCGACCTGGTGTTACCCTTCGTGGTCGAGCCTGAACCAGGAGCGACAATCGGTGCGGTACGGGGACCCCGCGCGGCGGCGAGGCGCCCGGCGCTAACTCGGAAGGTGGTCAGAAAGTGTCGTCGGAGCAGCACTTTCTGACCACTTTTCGCGGTCGGAAGCCCGGTCTGGGGGCGGGCGGGTTTTACTCGGGGCGGAGGGCGCGGCGGGAGTGCCTGCCACCGTGGCGCGGAGCCGAGCGCTGGCGGGACAGTTCCTCGGGCAGCTGCAGCAGCGGGTTCGACGCGCTGGCGACCACGTCGGCCGCGATGTCGATCACCCGCC
This sequence comes from Streptosporangiaceae bacterium, assembly GCA_035934395.1. Lineage (GTDB taxonomy): Bacteria > Actinomycetota > Actinomycetes > Streptosporangiales > Streptosporangiaceae > JASHPR01. The sequence goes on along the minus strand of DASYXX010000698.1, from coordinate 4,882 downwards.
GGCCGCGGTTCCGCGCGGCGGACCTGAGCTGCTCGAAGGCCTGCCGGGGACGGATCCGGTGGCGCTCGGCCAGGACGCCGATCGCCTGCTCGACGCGGATTCGCGCGGTCAGCGCGTGCTCCAGCTGGCCCACGGTGGTTCTGAGCCGGTGCGCCTCGTCATCCTCCTCGGCCGGCTCGGTCACGCGGCGTTCGTGCCGCGGCTTCCCCGGCGCGGGCCGGCGGCCGGCGGCGGGTGCCGCGTCGGCCTGCGCCGCGGCGGGAGGAGCGGCGGGCACGGCCGGCTGGACCTCGGTGGGCAGCTCGGCGGCGAGCAGGTCGGCCAGCACCATCGCGCAGGTCAGGTCCGGCAGATCGTCATCGCCGACCCGCCACCCGTCCGCGGTGCGGCGGACCACGGCGTCCTGCCCGGGTACGGGCAGCGACGCATCGGGGTGGGACGGACCGGCCCATGACCCTGCCGCGCTGGTGCGGGACGCGCTCGCGCCGGGCGTGCGGGTGCCGGACGCATCGGGCCCGGACGCATCGGGCCCGGACGCCGCAGCGCCGGGTGATCGCGCGGCGGAGGGACGGGCGGCACCGGGATCGGGGCCGGACGTGCTGGCACCGGGCATGGCGGAGGCGGACACGGCCGCCGGGATGTCGCCCCAGTCCTGGCCCGCCTCGGCGAGATCGAGCGCGCGGGACCGCGCTCTGCGCCGTTTGCTGGACATCAGAGGGCGGCCAATTCGCGCAGCCGTTCCTTCACCACCGTCGCCGATGGGTTGGTCAGCGCGCTGCCGTCAGGGAAGACAACGGTCGGCACGGTCTGGAAGCCGCCGTTGACCGACATCACGTACTCCGCGGCCGCAGGGTCCTGCTCGATGTCGATCTCGCTCATCTCGATGCCGTCGGCCGCCAGCTGGCGCTTGAGGCGCTTGCAGAACGCGCACCACTGCGTGGTGTACATGGTCAGCGGCGATGCCATCGGCGGTCCTCCCCTTCACGGCCGTCCTACAAGAGATTACTAACGCGTTAACGCTGCCGGGTCTTCCCCGCCCAAGTTGGTACCAGGCACGTGGATCGGGTCGTTTGGGGCGCGGGCGGACTCTGGCCCGGCGTCGGTGGCATGGGGAATCATGGCGGCAGGCCGCCGATGGCGACCGATGCGGCGGGAGGTGCACCCATGGACTCCTCGGATGCCGTGCTGGCCGCGCTCGACCCCGAGCAGCGCGAGGTAGCGCTGGCCGCCCGCGGCCCGGTCTGCGTGCTGGCCGGCGCGGGCACCGGCAAGACCCGTGCGGTCGCGCACCGGATCGCCTACGCGGTGGCCACCGGCGTGGTGGACCCGGCGCGGGTCCTGGCCGTGGCGTTCACCACCCGGGCGGCCGGCGAGCTGCGCGGGCGGCTGCGGCTGCTCGGCCGCCAGGCGGTGCCCGGCGGCGGCCTGGAGCGAGTGCAGGCACGGACCTTCCACGCGGCGGCGCTGCGCCAGCTCACTCACTTCTGGCCGCTGACCGTCGGGGGCCCCCCGCCGCGGGTTATCGACTCCAAGATCAGCCTGATGTCGGAGGCCGCGCGCGGGCTGCGGCTGGAGCTGAGCCTGACCGACCTGCGCGACGCCGCCAGCGAGATCGAGTGGGCCAAGGTCACCGGGGTGGGGCCGGACGAATACCAGCAGGCCAGTGCCAAGGCCTCGAGAACGCCGCCGCTCGGTCCGGTCCCGCTGTCCCGGCTCTATGCCGCCTACGAGGAACTGCGGCGCGAGCGGCACCTGATCGACTTCGAGTCCGTGCTCGAGCTCACCGCCGCGATTCTCGCCGAGCATCCGGCGGCCGCGGCCGCGGTGCGGGACCGTTACGGGTACTTCGTCGTTGACGAGTACCAGGATGTCAACCCGCTGCAGAAGCTGCTGCTCGAGGCCTGGACCGGCGACCGCGATGATCTCTGCGTGGTCGGCGACCCGCGACAGACGATCTACTCCTTCGCCGGAGCCACCTCGTCGTACCTGACCGGCTTCACGGCCGAGTTCCCCGACGCGAAGGTGATCAGGCTGGTGCGCAACTACCGGTCCACTCCGCAGGTCGTCGCGCTGGCGAATCGTCTCGGCCGCGCCCCGGGGAGCGGCGTGCCGGGCGGGCCGCTGCGCCGGCCCGATGAGCCGGTGCTCGTGGCGCAGCGAGCCGCCGGCCCCGAGCCTGAGTTCACGGAGTACGGCGACGACCAGGAGGAGGCCGCGGCGGTGGCCCGGAGGGCCGCGGCTCTGGTCCAGTCGGGCACCGCGGCCAGCCAGATCGCGGTTCTCGTGCGGACCAACGCGCAGACGCCAGCGTTCGAGCAGGCGCTGGGCGAGGCCGGCGTGCCGTACGCGGTCAAGGGGGCGGAGCGGTACTTCGACCGCGCCGAGGTGCGCCAGGCGGTCGGCCTGCTGCGGGCCGCGGCGCGGTCGGCATCGGCCGGCGAGGAGCCGGCCAGCCAGGTCCGCGCGGTGCTGTCGGGCATCGGGCTGACCGCTGCGCCGCCGTCCGGCCGGGGGCGGGCGCGGGAGCGGTGGGAGTCCCTGGAGGCCCTGGCCCAGCTGGCCGACGACTTCTTCACCGGGTCGCCGCGGGCGTCGCTGGCCGATCTCGCCGCCGAGCTCGCGACGCGCAGCGCCATCGGGCAGGCCCCGGCGATGGACGGGGTGACGCTGGCGTCGCTGCACGCGGCCAAGGGGCTGGAGTGGGATGTGGTGTTCCTGGCCGGGCTGACCGACGGCATGATGCCGATCGTGTACGCCCAGACCGACGACACGATCGAGGAGGAGCGGCGGCTGCTGTACGTCGGGATCACGCGGGCCAGGGACCTCGTCTGCCTGTCGTGGGCGCTGGCCCGGTCGGCGGACGGGCGTCGCAGCCGCAAGCCGTCCAGGTTCGTCGAGGAGGTCCGTACCCGCTCCCGCCGTGGGCGGTGACGTGCCTGCTGGGGCGGGCTACGGTCGGCCCGTAGCCCGCACCGCCACCCCTGCCCGGCACGCGACATCCGGCCACGGCACACCACCTCCGTTACGTATGGATCGGCAAGCGCGAGATCACGTGTTCTTGTCGTTACGCTTGCTCAGCCGGATGACGCCGAGCGCTCGCAGGGGACGACCGATGGTGCAATCTCACGCACTCGCTGAGGTGGTGGACCTGCTCGACCTGGAGCAGATCGAGGTCGACATCTTCCGCGGGCGCAGCCCCGAGGGGGAGCGGCGGCAGCGCGTGTTCGGCGGCCAGGTCGCGGGCCAGGCCCTGGTCGCGGCCGGCCGTACCGTGCCCGCCGACCGGCCCGTGCACTCGCTGCACGCGTACTTCATCCGGCCGGGCGACCCGACGGTTCCGCTTGTCTACCTGGTGGAACGGGTCCGCGATGGCCGCTCGTTCACCACCCGCCGGGTGAGCTGCGTGCAGCACGGCAAGACGATCTTCACGCTGTCCGCGTCGTTCCACCGCGACGAGCCGGGGGTCGCGCACGCCGACCCGATGCCGGTCGTGCCGCCGCCGGACGCGATCGCGTCGACCGCGGAGCGAATGGAGAAGGTGTTCGGCCCGTCCGCCGCTGAATGGTTCCGCGGTCACCCGATCGACATACGGCACATCGGACCGCTGACCGTCGAGGCCGAGCGCGATCCCTCGCTCCGTACGGCGCGCAGCCTCGTCTGGCTCCGGGCCGACGGCGAGCTCCCGGACGACCCGCTGCTGCACGTGTGCCTGGTGACCTACGCGTCCGACCTGACCCTGCTGGACTCCGTGATGCTCGCGCACGGCCTGTCCTGGGCCGACGGGCGGACGACCGGCGCGAGCCTCGATCATGCGATGTGGTTTCACGGCCCGTTCCGCGCCGACCGGTGGCTCCTGTACGCGCAGGACTCTCCCGTGGCCCGCGGCGCCCGGGGGCTCGCGCGCGGCGAGATGTACACGAGCGACGGCGAGCTCGTGGTGTCGGTGGTACAGGAGGGGCTGATCCGCACCTCGCCGGGTCCGAGCCTCGCGAGCAGCTGAAATGGCGGTCAGATTTCTCGCGGAAAAGGAGTTGCCCCGCCCCGGCCGGGCTACGTAGGCTGCTTCTGTGTCCGGCGGGTCTGTCGACGCTCCGTGGAGGGAGGTGCCCATGATGCTGAACACGATCTCGGGTCTCGAGAACGCCGCTGAGGCGTACGCAGGCTTCGGCATGGGCGCCGTCCTGCCATCAGGCGTCCGGTCCGCCCAGCCCGTGTGCACAGGTGTCGCGCTCGCGCGCCCCCGCCCCCGTGCGCCCTGGGCCGCCGACGTCTTCGGGCGGCGCGAAGCTGCTGAGCTGAACGTCGCGCTGAAGGGGAAGCACGGGCAGCGCAATGCCGGCAAGCAGTACCCGCACACGACCCGCATCGCCGTGCCGAGCGGCGACGCAGAGGGTCCGCATACAGCGAGGGAACCGGTCTAGACCGACCGGCCTGATCCCCTCAAAGGCCGCGGACCCGAAATCGGGTCCGCGGCCTTCGTCATGCGAGGCCACCGTTTTGTCAGACGCGTGAGAGACCTTAAGACGAGCAGATGAGAGGGGATGGCACCGATGCATCGGCCCGGCACCACCGCCGTGCTGGCGGACCCGGTGGGGTTCGAGGCGGTATCCGAGCAAGTGACGGTGATCGCAGGGGCGGTCCCGGCGCAGGTGGCAGGCGCAGTTGTCCAGGCGCCCCAGCCGGCCGCGACCATCCCGGTCGCAATCGCCGGGGTGCCAAGCGGACACAAGCTTCCCTGCATGGACGACCCGGACCTGTTCTTCGCCGAGTCCCCGGCGGACGTGGAGTGCGCGAAGCTGCTCTGCCGCGGATGCCCGGCGCGGATGGCGTGCCTCGCCGGCGCGCTCGAGCGCCGGGAGCCGTGGGGAGTCTGGGGCGGCGA
>DASYXX010000686.1:0-2071 GCA_035934395.1 Streptosporangiaceae bacterium | reverse complement strand
CAATTGGAGCACGGGCGGGCAGGCTGCGTGCCTGGTCCGAGATCATCTTTAACTCCGTCAGGGTTCCGGCGGGCCTGGCGACCTCACCGCAGTGTCCCACTGACGGATCCCGATTGCATAGCCGAACCCCCCGTATTCGCGGCGCGACAGGGCGGCCGTCGGCGGCCTGGGCCGTTGACGGCATTGGCCCCCGGAATGGTGGCCGAAGCGAAAGGCCAGGTCAGCCAGCCAGGTTGTCGAACTGGCCGTCCTTAACGCCCAGGATGAACGCGCTGATCTCAGCCGGTGTATAGATCAGCGCCGGACCGCCGGGATAGCGCGAGTTGCGAACCGCGACCGCGCCGTCAGCAAGCTCCGCGAGCTCGACGCAGCTGCCATTCGGGTTGCTGTGATCGCTCTTTCGCCAGCTGACCCCCTGAAGTTCGGATGCCGGCATGCCGTTTCGGTTCTGAATCATCGGCCCTTTCACCTCGAGTCCGTCGTGTCCCACCTGGAACGCACGAGCCTGTTCAGTACGACCAGGTCCCGCCGGCCGCTCCTGGGCTCCCGGAGCGGCAAGCGCTGGGCGCGTTAACCCCCGTCTGCGGCTGGTCCAGCCGGAACCCGTATTGCCAACCTACCCCGCGGGTAACGGCGGTCAGTGCCCCTGTCTGCACCATACCGCCTGCACGCGCATTTGTTCAGTGCATCTGACTGTATTTACAGATGCTCGTGCAGATGTGTTATCAAATGCAAGTTGCGTCTCGCACGGCCGCAGGCCAATGACCGATATCGTATGTTTTGCCTAGGACACCCAGGACACCGCTGCGCGGCGGGGACGTCGCCCACCTGACGGTCAGCTGCCTGGATCCCTCCGGCGACGAGGCCCCGATCATCGCCCTGGCCGGCGATCTCCTCGGCCAGTTCTAGCTCACCCGGCGTGCGCCAGCCCTCAGCAGGCATGTACCAGGCCTCACCCGGCGTGCACCAGGCCTCACCCGGCGTGCACGAGGCCGACCGCCGCCTTCTCGATCGTGGGCTCGTCCAGCAGCACGGCGCTCGCCGCCGGCCCGAGGGGCACGAAGCTGTCCTCGCTGGTTACCCGGCGGATCAGGCCGCGGTAGCCGGCGTCGACCAGGGCGGTGACGACTCCCTCGGAGACTCCGCCGGTGCGGCGGGTCTCGTCCACCACCAGCACCCGCCCGGTCGCCCGCGCCTCGCGCAGCACGTCGTCGAGCGGCAGCGGGGCGAGCCAGCGCAGGTCGACGACCCGGGCGCCGAGCCCTCGGACGGCCAGCCGGCGGGCGACCCGCAGGCTCATCCGCAGCCCGTTGCCGAACGTCACGATCGTGAGGTCGCTGCCGTCGCCGTAGCCGCGGGCCCGGCCCGCCGGGACGTGCGCCCCGGGCCGGGGATACGCCGCCAGCCACCCGCCGTCGCCGTCTTCGTAGAGGTCGCGGGTGTGGTAGAGCGCTATCGGCTCGAGGAACACGCACACCGAGCCGTCCACGGCCGCCGCGGCGAGGCAGGTGCGCAGCATCGCGGCCGCGTCATCGGGGCGGGCTGGCGACGCGATCACCAGGCCGGGGACATCGCGCAGCACCCCGACCGCGTTGTCGTTGTGGAAGTGCCCGCCGAAGCCCTTCTGGTACGCGTAGCCGGCGATCCGGACCACCATGGGGTTGCGGAACTGGCCGGACGAGAAGAACTGCTGGGTGGCAGCCTCGCCGCGGATCTGGTCCTCGGCGTTGTGCAGGTAGGCGAGGTACTGGATCTCCGGCACCGGGAGCAGGCCGGTCAGCCCGCCGCCGAGGGCGACCCCGAGGATGGACTGCTCGTCCAGGAGGGTGTCGAAGACCCGGGCCGGCCCGAACCGCCGCTGCAGCCCCTTGGTCACGCCGTACACGCCGCCCTTGCGCCCGACGTCCTCGCCGAACACGTACATGCCCGGGTACGTGTCGAGGAGCTCGCCGAGCGCCAGGTTGACCGCCTGGGCCAGGGTGACTGCGCCCCCCGTGGCCGGGGCGAGCCCGTCCGCGCGGGCGGAGCCGGCGACGTCCGCCCGGGCCGGGCCGGCGACGTCCGCCCGGGC
>DASYXX010000685.1:0-6493 GCA_035934395.1 Streptosporangiaceae bacterium | reverse complement strand
GGGGGTGCGCCCCTGAGCATCCTGAACGCCACGATCAGCAGCGCGAGCAGCGGGGACAGGGCCGCGACCGCCACAGCGACCACGACCACCAGCGGCGCGAGCACCAGCCGGCGCACCAGCCTGGGTGGGAGCATGCCGCCTCCGTCCCGGCGACCGGGTCAGGGCCCGGCCAGCCCGGCAAGATAGCTGGCAGATGCCCGGTATGCGCGCTCGATACTCGCCCCCACCTTCGTCTTGTCACGGTAACGGAGCTGTGACAGGTCGGGCGTGCTCCGCGCCGCGCCAGCGGGCAGGACGTGCACGCGCACGTGCCCGGGCAGCGCCGCCATCTCCTCGTGAAACCGGTACCGGCGAGCGATCTCGAACGCGACCAGGCCCACCTCCCACGGGCGCCGGGGCACAGTCAGCGGGCTCTCGATCCGGCCCACGTGCAGCACGTAGACCGTGCGGGCGCCCAGGGCGACGGCCCGCCCGACCGGGATCGAATGGACCAGGCCGCCGTCGAGGAAATGCTCGCCGTCGACCTCCACCGGCGGCAGCAGCCCCGGCACGGCGCAGGAGGCCAGGACGGCGGGCACGATCGGCCCGCTGCTGAACCAGCGCGCGCTCGCGCGCTCGATGCTGGCCGCGACGCAGTGGAAGGGCAGCTGGAGGTCGGCGAAGTCGTCCCCGGGAAGGGCGTCCTCCAGCACCTGCCGCAGCGGCTCGATCGAGTGCAGGTGGTTTCCCGAGCGCGCCAGGCGCACCACGCGCTCCCAGAGCCGCTCGCTGAACGCCCGTCCCAGCTCGTCGCCCTGCCACAGTCGGCTCAGCCGGGCCGTCGCGCGTTCCGGGTCGGCGGCCACGAACGCCCCGTTGATCGCGCCCACCGACGTGCCCACGACCACATCGGGCCGGATGCCGGCCTCGGACAGGGCCCGGAGCATGCCGATCTCGTGCGCGCCGAGCACGCCCCCGCCGCCGAGCACGAACGCCGTCTCCACCTGTCCAGCAAAGCAGATGGCCAGGCCGCGGCCACGACTCCGCGGGAGGCGCACGATACTTCGGTTATCCGACGTTCGCGGTGTTTCGCGCGGGTCTAGGCTGACCACAGCCCAGGTGCGGGCGGATCTCACGGAGCGGGGAACCTTCAATGATCGGAGCACAGCGCGCGGGTGCCGCGACCCTGGCCGGGTTAATGGCGGCGGCCCTGCCTCTGGCGGCCGTACCGTCGGCCCAAGCGGCGGCCAGCCCCGGCTGGCGGATCGTCTCGACCCATCGTTTCGGCGGGCCACCGGAGGTCAGCTTCCTGTCCAGCGTGGTCTCGACGGGCAGGAACAGCGCATGGGCGTTCGGCGGCACCGATGGGTTCGGGCCGGTGAGCGAAGCTCCCGTCGCTGAGCACTGGAACGGCCGGAGCTGGCACGTCGTGGCCCTGCCGTCCGGGCTGACCGGCTCGATCGCCGCGGCGAGCGCTCCGGCCGTGAACGACGTCTGGGCGGTCGGCATCACGGGCCGGTTCGTGCTGCACTACAACGGCTCGACGTGGTCGGTCGCCAGGCGCTGGAACCACCCGCCACAGCCGACCGAGGTTACCGCGTTCAGTCCGACCGACGTCTGGGTCTTCGGCGACCCGGGCACATGGCACCTGCACGGGAGAACGTGGACCAAGGTCACCGGGCTGGCCGGGAGCGTCGATTCGGCCAGCGCCCTGTCGCCGCACGACATCTGGGCGATAAGCAGCGCGGGCATCCTGCTTCGATACAACGGGCGCAGCTGGGGCCGGGTAAGCAGCAAGGCGCTGGCCGGCCTGCAGTTCGACGACGTTCTGACCGTGGCGCCCGGCAACGTCTGGGTCGTGGCCCGGCAGGCCAGCAACCGCCCGATCGCGCCGTTCCTGCTGCGCCTGAAGGGGACCGCGTGGACCCGGGTCAGGAACCCGTCCTGGCCGGTGACCCCCTTCTCGGTGGCGCCGGACGGCAGCGGCGGGCTCTGGATAAACAACTTCGCGATCAGCGCATCGGTCGGGCCAACGGTTGACCACCTGTCCAGGGCCGGAAAATGGCGGCAGTACCGGGTCCCCCGCGCCGGGCTTATGTACAGCCTGTCGCATATCCCTGGTACCGCGTCGATGTGGGGCACGGGCCTGGTGTACAGCAGGACCGGCGCGGACGCCGCGATCTGGGCGTACGGGCCCGTTTCACGATGATCGATGTACCTCTGGGCTCCCTATCATGAGCCCTCCGGTACATCCACGCGGGGTGAGGCACGCCACCAGGCCGCCGGAATCCGCACATGCATCACTCCGCCCCCGCCAGTCCCGCAGCTAACCGCGGGTCAGTCGGCCTAGCTGGCGAGCGACGCGGTGAGGGATACCTCGGGGACGCCGGCGAGCGCGCGGCTGACCGGGCAGGTGGCCTTGGCGGTCGCGGCGTACTCGGCGAACGCGGCGTCGTCGACGCCCGGCACCCGCCCGACGGTGACCAGGTCGATCCGGGTGATCGTGGGTGCGCCGTCCACGAGGCGCAGCGTGACCGTGGCATCGGTGCGCACCGACTCGGGCGGGGTGCCGGCCTGCGCGAGCAGGTTCGACAGGGCCATGGAGAAACATGAGGCGTGGGCGGCGGCGATCAGCTGCTCGGGATTGGCCCCGGGGCCGTCCTCGAACCGCGACTTATACGAGTACTCGCCGCTGATAGTGTCGCCTGCTGTGAACGTGCCGCTGCCCGTCGGCACGTCGCCCTTCCACTCGGCGCTTCCCTTAGCCGGCATGGCCGCCTCCTCGCTGGGTGCCTGGACTCGTAACCCACGGGGATCGTACCGGGAGTCGCCATGTGGAACTCGTTCAGGACTGATGCTCTGGTCGGCCTTGCGGCGGAGGTCATCACGCTTCCGGGCGGCAACGACGATGAGATCCACGCCTGGGTGGCCAGGCCGACGGGAGAGGGCGCGGAGGGCACGCTGCCCGGCGTCGTGGCCGTGCACCACATGCCCGGCTGGGACGAGTTCTACCGGGAGCTCTCCGAGCGGCTGGCGCGCCACGGGTACTTCGTGATCTGCCCGAACCTGTATGAGCGCTTCGGCAACGGAACCCCCGGTGACATCGCGGCCAGGGCCCGGTCGCAGGGCGGCGTGCCCGACGACAGCGTGGTCGCCGACTGCGAGGCCGCCCTCACCTGGCTGAAGGCCCAGCCCGTGAGCAGCGGCAAGGCCGGCATCATCGGCACCTGCTCGGGCGGCCGCCATGCGCTGCTGGCCGCCTCCCGGGTCGCGGGCTTCGACGCTGTCGCCGACCTCTGGGGTGGCGGCGTGATCATGGCCAAGGAGGACCTCTCCGAGGCCCGGCCGGTCGCGCCGATCGACTACACCGCTGACCTGGCCGCGCCCCTGCTCGGGCTGTTCGGCAACGACGACCGGCACCCGACGCCAGGGCAGGTGGACCAGCACGAGGAGGAGCTGAGGCGGCACGGCAAGCAGTACGAGTTCCACCGCTACGACGGGGCCGGCCACGGCTTCTTCTACTACCACACCCCCATGTACCGGCCCGAGCAGGCCATGGACGGCTGGGAGAAGGTGCTTTCGTTCTTCGGCCAGCACCTGAACGGCTGACCCGGCACTCCTCACGTTTGGGCGGTCCCGGCCGTCTACCGGTCATGACCACAACCACCATGGATTCGCCGGTCGGCGAGCTCACGCTCGTCGCCGACCACGGCGGGCTGACCGGCGTCTACTTCCCGCATCACTGGTACCGCCCGGACCGGGCGACGTTCGGGCGCCCCGCAGACGCCGGGTTCGGCGAGGTCAAGAGCCAGCTCACCGAGTACTTCGCGGGCGAGCGGCAGCGCTTCGACCTCCGGCTCAACGCCCGCGGCGACGACTTCCAGCGTCGCGTCTGGGAGCTGATCGGCGACATCCCCTACGGGCAGACCGCGACCTACGGCGACCTCGCGCGCGAGCTTGGCTCGCAGGTGCTGGCCAAGGACGTCGGCGCGGCGGTGGGACGCAACCCGCTGTCGGTGATCGTGCCCTGCCATCGCGTCGTCGGCAAAGACGGCAGGCTGACCGGCTACGCGGGCGGGCTCGCACGCAAGAGGTTCCTCCTGGACCTGGAGGAAGCCTTCGCGCGATCGAGCGCCAGGCTCTTCTGACCGGCACGATCGTGCGGCCTACGATAGCCGCATGCCGCTGACCGTCGAACGGTCCGACGCGCGCCCCTGGGCCGATGAGCAGCTGGATCCCCTGTTCGAGGGGGCGTTCCCAGCGTTCGTCACCGCAGACCAGGAGGTTAAACGGTACATCGAGCGGGTCCGCGCGTGGTTCGCGGACCTCAACATCATCCTGATCGACGAGGACCAGGCCCCGGTCGCGACGGGGTGGGCCGTCCCGATCACGTGGAGCGGGGACCTCGGTGATCTTCCGGCCGGCTACACCGATACCTTGAGGCGCGCGGTCGAGGGCCGTGAGCGCGGGGACCGGCCGGACACCATGGTGATGTGCGGCGGCATCGTCAGCCGGAGCCGGACTCGCCAGGGGCTGGCCGGACAGCTGATCGCGGTCCTGCGGGACCTTGCGCCGGGCACGGGCCTGACCCGCGTGATCGCCCCGGTCCGCCCTACGCTCAAGCCCCGGTACCCCTTGACGCCGATCGAGACGTTCGTGAGCTGGACCCGGACGGACGGCGCTCCGCTCGATCCCTGGCTGCGCACCCACTGGCGGCTCGGCGGGCGGATCATTGCCACCGCGCCGCGCTCGCAGACCATGACCGGCACCGTCGAGGACTGGCAGTCCTGGACCGGCATGCTGTTCCCGTCGACCGGCGAGTACGTCATCCCGGACGGGCTGAGCACGCTGCAGGTCGACCGGGAGCATGACCGCGGCACTTACGTGGAGCCGAACGTCTGGGTGCAGCACCGGTAGAGCGCCCAGCCAGACTGAGAGGCCGAGCAACCGATATAACGCCAGCCGCGGCGGCGATGCGGCGGCCGCGCCGTCAGCCGCGGGCCTTCAGGACCGGCCTGCCGAGCGGGAGCGCCTTGCCGCCCGTGGCGACAGACGCGGTGCCGAAGAAGATGTAGATCCCGATGGTGGCGAACAAGAACGCGACGGCACCCCCGGCCTCCAGCCAGTTGGTCGAGGCGTTGGCCACACCGACCAGCACGAAGATCAGCGCCACGTCGACGAGGAAGAGCACCGCGGTGAAGGCCAGCGCCAGCCGCAGCGTCGCCAGGGTCAGCATGCTGATGATGACGATCCACACGGTCAGGAACAGCTCCTGCGTGGACCTCAGGTCGAGCAGGGTGATGCCGAACCAGCCGTGCATGAGCCCGAGCAGGAGGAATGCGTAGCTCAGCCAGAACCCGGCGAACACGCCGAGGACCAGGGCGACGGCGGACTGGCCCAGGCCCATGGCCCAGACCGCGGAGATGAACAGCCCGGCTGCGGTGGCGGCCAGGATGATCGGGAGCGACGCACCGACGCCGAGCGGCGAGACGAACCCGACCAGCACCATGCCGAGCGCGACCGACCCCGCGATGAAGCTCGGCAGCCCGAGCGACAGCGGGTCGCCGGCCAGCGGGCCGCGAACCTCCGGGGTCGCCTCGGCTTCCACCTGAGCTCGCTGCTGCGGCTCCGCGAGACGCTCCCTGGTCTCCGGCGGGCCCTGCTGGGCCGGCACCGAAGGCTGCTGCGTGGAACTAGATTGCGCAGAACTGGAAGCACGACTCCAACGTGACATGGCTGCCCCTTCGCGTTGACTGCGGGAGCCCCACGCTGATCGTGGGCTACGGCTATACATAGGCCTATGCCGCCGGGACCTAGCCCCGGTTCTCAAATTGAGTCAGGTGGGCCCCACCTGCGGCGAGACGTCAGCTTGCCGGGGTGACGATGCCGTATTCGTGGATCTTGCGATAGATCGTCGCCCTGGACATCCCGAGCGACTCGGCCGCCTTGACCTTGTTGCCCTTGTAGTCCTGCAGGCTCTGCACGATCGCGTCGCGCTCCATCGACTCGAGCGGGCTGAGCAGCCGGCGGCTGACCGTCCAGCACTCGGGCGGCAGGTCGGCCGGGCGGATGGACCCGGTACGCCGGCGCTGCACCACCCGCCTGAGCACCTGCCAGAGCTGCTCGGTGTTGCCGGGCCAGCTCGAGCGCAGCAGGATCTGCATCGCCTCCGGCGAGCAGGTCAGCCGGGGGTACTGGTTCAGCTTGGCGAGCAGGAACGGCACCAGGTCGTGCAGGTCCTCGATGTGATGCCGGAGCGGGGGAAGCTCGACGCTGCGGGGGAAGAACCGCAGCAGCTCGGCCAGCTCCCGCCCCGCAGGGCCGTGACCAAGGGTGACCGCGACCCACCGCGTGCGCGCCCGGCCCGCGGCCCGGTTCTCCTGCAGCGCGGCCGACAGCGCGTGCAGCCGCCGGGCCCCGAGCCGGTCGACGTGCCGGAGGACCAGGCACCCCTCGCCGTCGAGCAGCTCACGGCGCGCGGTCATCTGCCAGTCCTGATCGCTCCCGGCCCCGG
>DASYXX010000658.1:0-9114 GCA_035934395.1 Streptosporangiaceae bacterium | reverse complement strand
GGCACCGGCGCTCATGAGGGCCTGCGCGGCGGGGCGTTCGTCATCGCGGACTTCGCGGATCATCCATCCGTGGCCTACCAGGACACGGCGGTCCAGGGGCAGATCATCGACAGCGCCGACGACGTGGCCTCTCTCGTGGTCCTGTTGGATACGATCAAGTCGGTGGCCCTTCCGCGGGCCGCATCCCTGGACTTGATCGAGGAAGTAGCGAAAACATGGACCTGAGCCGCGCCGAGTGGCGCAAGGCGAGCTACAGCAGCACCAACGGCGGGGCGTGTGTGGAAGTCGCGTCCAACCTGCCGCGTGTCGTCGCCGTACGGGACTCCAAGCAGCCGGACGGTCCGGTGCTCGCGGTCACGCTCGATGAGTGGCAAGCGTTCTGCGCGGGCGTCAAGCGCGGGGAATTCGGCCCGTCCTGAGCCCGCACGAGCCGGCCGCAGTGACCGATGTACGAACGTGACGTGCTCGCCGAAGGGTTCGGCGCTCACCGGACCCCTAGCCCGCGACGATCCGGCCGTCTTCCAGTTCGAGCAGGCTATCGGCGATGCCGATGAGGTTGGGGTCGTGCGTGGCGACCAGGGCTGTGACGCCCTCGGACCGCACGACCGCGCTGAGCAGCCGCATGATCTGCTTGGAGGTTTCCGAGTCGAGCTGGCCGGTCGGCTCGTCAGCGAGCAGCAGCTCCGGGCGGCCGGCCAGCGCCCGGGCGATCGCGACCCGCTGCTGCTGGCCGCCGGACAACTCGCCGGGACGCTGCTTGGCGTGATCGCCGAGCCCCACGATGTCGAGCAGCAGCTTCACGCGCTCCTCTCGCTGCTTCGGTGCCACCCCCGCGATGCGCAACGGCACCCCGACGTTCTCCGCCGCGGACAGGATCGGGATCAGGCCGAATGACTGGAAGATGTATGACACCCGGGTACGGCGCAGCCTGAGCCGCTCGGCATCGGACATCGCCGTGACGTGGGTGCCCGCGACCCGGACGGTTCCGCTGTCCGCGCGGTCGAGGCCGCCGACGATATTGAGCAGCGTGGTCTTGCCGGATCCCGACCGGCCGCGGAGCGCTACCAGCTGGCCGGCGGGGACGGTGAAGGACACCCCGCGCAGCGCGTGCGACGCGGCGGGACCGGAGCCGTAAGTCTTGTTGAGATCCTCGACGGCCACCATGTACGTGACCACGGCCGGCGCGTTCATCCGCTCGCCTGCTCATGCGGCCAGACGCCGATGTGATCGGGTTCGCTTTCCAGCCGGACCAGGTCGCGCATGCCCAGCGGCTCGGTCATCTCCTTGGGCAGCTGCAGCCGCCCGGACCGGTCCAGCACCGCATATTCCACCGCGTGGTGCGCCTCCTCCCCGTCTCCGGTCGCCACCGCCTGCCGGTGGGTCTCGGTAGCGGTCCGGCCGTCCCGGATCGCGACGACGCGACGCACCACCGACGACACGGCGGGGTCGTGGGTGACGATCAGCACGGTGACGCCCAGCTCAGCGTTGGCCGTCTGCAGCGCGCCGAACACCTCGGCCGCGGTGGCCGAATCCAGCTCGCCGGTCGGCTCGTCGGCCAGCAGTACCCTCGGCCCGTTGGCCAGCGCCACGGCGATCGCGCAGCGCTGCTGTTCGCCGCCGGACATCTGGTCCGGACGGCGATGCGTGCAATGCGTGATACCGAGCAGCTCAAGCAGCTCGGCCGTGCGCGCGCCGCGTTGCCTGCTGCTCCGGCCGGCCACCCGCATCGGCAGTCCCACGTTCTGCCGCGAGGTCAGCCAAGGCAGCAGGTTGCGAGATGTCTGCTGCCAGACGAACCCGACGGTGTCGCGCCGGTAGGCTAGTCGCTGCCGCCCGCTCATCGCGGTCAGGTCGTTGCCCGCCACCCGGACCGCGCCCGCGGTCGGCGTGTCCAGCCCGGCGAGGATGTTCATCAGCGTGGACTTGCCGCTCCCGGACGCGCCGACCAGCGCGATCAGCTCACTCTCGTCGATCAGCAGATCCAGGCCCTGCAGCGCCTGTACCTCGATACCGCCGGGCGCGGTATAGATCCGCACCAGCCGGTCGCAGGCGATCAGCGCGCCCGCACCGTAGTCGCGGTGCGGCCGCTGCGCCTCGGCACCGAGGTCGGCGATCGTGGGATCCATACGGTGCTCCCTCCCTGGCAACGTCAGTGTGAGCGAAGCGGGCCGGTGACGCCACGACGCCGGGCCAGCCAGGTCTGTGCGGCCACGGAGACGACGGTGACCACGAGCATGCCCGCGCAGGGCAGGGCGAGCGACGGCACGTCCGGTCTCAGCGCCACCGCGCCGCCTGAGCTGGTGAACACGGACAGGTTGATCCCGCTGCCGACCAGTGCCGGCAGTGTCACCGCGCAGGCCAGGCCGGCCACTGCTGCGGCGAGCACGGCAGGCAGTGTCTCGGTCAGCGCCAGTCGGCCGCCGTGCGCGTGACCCATCACGTTCAGCCGTGCGAACGTCAGCTCCCGGCCGGCGGCGCCGAGCGCCAGGCCGAGGATCAGGTTGAGCAGGCCGAAGCCGGCCGCCGTGATCACGGTGAGCAGGCTCAGCCACAGCGCGCCGTGCTGCAGCGGGGCGGCACGCAGGGTGGCCAGCGTGTCCGCGCGGTAGAAGGTGCTGGAACCGGGCAGCACCCTCGAGGCCGTGGCGTCCAGCCGGGCCCGGTCGATATCCGGCCCGGTCAGGAGCACGAGGTTCGGCCGTGGCTGGCCGTCCGCGCCGGGCAGGGTCTGCAGCGGCATGAGGATGAACGCGCCGGCGGCACCGGCGCTCGGCCCGGCGGGGGTCGAGGCGACCGTCCCGACGACCTTGACCTGGATCGGGCCCATGGCGCCGGCGGAGCTGAGCTGCCCCGTGCGTTGCCCCAGGGCATCGACCGCCCCCGGGGAGGCCAGCACGTTGATCACGGTGGCCTGGGTGACCGGCCGGGCCGACACGGCCAGCTTGCCGGCAGGCAGAACCGGGTACGGGGTGGCGGCGGTGAACGCTGCGTACTGCGCTGGATCGACCGCGATGACCGTAACGGGAAAACCGGTCGGCGTCGCCCAGGTCGTCGTCCAGACGATGGCCTCGTGCTGGACGCCCGGCACTCCGGCGATGGCACGCGCCGCGGCAGGCGTGACCGGAGCGGCGATCTGGCCGTTGTTGACGACCGCGTCCGCTCCCGAGGCTTGCCAGGAGGCAGCGATCTGACCGTTGCCCACCGCATCGGTCAGCATCCCGGCGAAGGCGGCCAAGGTCAGCGCGAGCACGAGCGCGAAGACCGGACCGGTGGTGGCCAGGCTGGCGCGCGCCGAGACAGCCAGCGCGATGTAGCTGGTCGCGCCGGCCTGCCGCCGCACCAGCCGCAGCAGCAGCTGGATCACCAGCGGATAGAGCCAGCCGATGAGTACGCCGGCGGGGATGGCGAGCAGCACCGGCGCGATGGTCAGGTACCAGTTGGGGCTGCCCGCCGCGGGCAGGCCCTGCCCGTGCAGGACCACCAGGCCGGCGATAGCGCCGGCGCACGCGGTCACCTCGACCACCAGTCGGCGCAACCGGGCGCGGCTGAACCGCGCGGCCCTGGTTTCCGCCGTCGTGATCAAGGCCGGGTTCACCGCCGGGGATGGCCTGCGATGCCGCCAGGTGCCGATCAGGGGCGGGCCAGCCAGCGCGATCGCGAGTGTCGCGGCGGCCAGGGACCATCCCAGGACCCCGGAGCCACCGGGATTGCGCCCGCCTCCCGGTGCGATCAGGGTGGCCAGGCCCACGGCGATCACAGCCGCGGGAACTGCGGCGAGAGCCGAGCCTAGGGTAAGGAGCCCGGCGACCTGGCGGCCAGACATACCGCGGGCGCGCAGCATGACAATCTCGTCGGTGCGCCGTTCCACGATCATCCGTGCCGCCAGCACGATCACCGCCAAGCCGACGGCGATCAGGCTGGCAAACAGCAGGAGCAGCACGGTGAGGACCGATGCCTGGGTGTTCAGGAACGTCTCAAGCGGCTGCTGCAGCCCGGTGCTGAGCACGATGTCGCCAGCCGCCCCTTCCAGCTGGCCGGACATCGCCGGGAGCGCGACCCCTATGTTGGCCAGTTGACGGGCCAGCGTGCTGACCTGGTCCGCGTTCACCCCGGTCAGATCCAGCGGAAACTCCCACTGAATGGTGATGATGACCGGGGCGATCGCCCGCTGAACCGCCGCGAGCTGGCCCGGGTCGGCGAGGAAACCACCCAGCCAGTACGCCGGGTTCGGTTGCGGTAGCTGGATCAGTGACGGGGTAAGCGGAGCGGGATCGGCCTGCCAGAAGATGCTGCCTGACCCGACCGGACGCACGATGCCGGTCACCACGAGATTGGCATCGTCTGCCAGTCGCAGCCGCGAGCCGGGACGCAGCCCGAACCTGGCCGCCGTCGCCGGGGTAACGCAGACGGCGATCGTGCCCGGCGGGATTTTGCCCGCCGGGGTGAGGCGCCCGGCGGCCAGTGCGACATTACCGGCCAGATCGTTCCGGTACATGATCTCGGCCCTGGGTTGTGTCTCGGCGAACGCGCTCCGCGCATAGCCGCGGAGGACCGGCGTCTCGCGGGTGGTCAGTCCGGCCCAGTCGCCGGGGGCCAGCGGCAGCGGGATCGCGGCAAGCCCCTGGCGCAGCTGCGCTTGGGCTTCGGCCAAGGTTTCGGGCGTGAGCCGGGGAATGGTCCCGTTGAATGCGTAATCGCCGCCTGCGGCATCGGTGAGGAAGCTGGACAGCGGAGCGTCCGCCTCGACGGCCTTAGCTGGGGGGCCGAGCTGGTCCAGGGTCTGACGCAGGGCCTGGGTGCGCGTGTGCAGGCTTTCCGCAGGACCGGTGATCGCGGCAAACACGCAGCCGAAGACCAGCAGGGCCAGGGCGAGCGTCCCGCCCCAGGCCTGTCCGGTGAGGCGGCTCACGCTGCCTCCGCCGCGCGGAGATCGGCCGCGGCGTCCGGGTGCCGCAGCATGACCAGTGCAGCCGCCAGGACCGGCACCACCGCGAGCAGGATCGCGGTGCCCAGGGTCGGGATCCAGCCGAATTCGATCAGCACGGAAGGTTCGGGCGCAGCCGCGGTCGCGCTGAGCGTGATGGCCGGCACCAGCAGCTCGGCGAGCAATGCGCCCAGGGCGAGCCCTGCCGCGGCGGACGGCAGGCTCAGCATGAATTTCTCCAGGCACAGCTGCACGGCCGCCGCGCGCGGCCCCACGCCGAGCGCGGCGAGCAGCGCGTTCTCCGCGCGGCGCTGGCGGATCCCCGCCGCGATCGACACGTAGAACCCGGTGCTGGCCAGCAGCAACGCGGCCACGGCCACGCCGAGCAGTGCCTGCTGCGGTACATCTGACAGCGGGTCGTTGAGCAGGCCGCTGGCCAGCGCGGTCTCGCTGGTGACGGCGCTGCCGCCGGGCAGCGCGGCGGCGAGCCCTCGCGGTACTGCCCCGTTCGCGGTGGCCAGCCACCACTGCGTCACCGGAGCCGGCGTCATGTCGTTTCCGGTCAGGAAGTTCTGCACGCTGGCCAGGTCCACGATGAGCGCCCCGGAGCCGTTGCCGCCGGCCTGCGTGATGGTGGGAAACGAGGACACCGCGGCCACGATGTGCACGCCGACAGCGGTGCCGTCCAGCGTGGCCTGGACCGTCGAGCCGACGCGGGCGCCGTTCGCGGTCAGGTAGCTGCGGGTCGCGATGCCCGGCATGACCGTGACGGTGCGCGGCGGCAGCGCGGTGAGCGCGACCTGGCCGCTCAGCGGGATCGGCGGAACTCCCGCGAGACCGGACGCGCCCTGGCCGAATCCGGTGCCGAAGGTCACCGACTCCGCGACACCGTCCGCGCGAGCGACCGTGACGCTTGGCGGCTGGGAGCCGCTGGCGACGCCGCTGGTCGACAGGGCAGTGTTGAGACCGGTGGACGAGGCGAATGTGGCGAAACCGAGCAGCGCGCTGCCGGGCAACGCGTCCGCGGTATCCGGTCCGTCGGCCACGCTGGACATGGTCAGCACGGCATGGGTTCGCGGGCGCGATGCCGGGAGGGTGTACCCGACCGTGATCGTGGTCAGCCGCAACGGGAAGCTGGCGCCGCCCGCGCCTGAGGTGAGCGGCACGGCGAGGGTGTGGTCCCGGCCGTCGGCGGGCAGGGCGACAGGCGGCAGCTGGTAGACGACGTCGGCCGCGTCCTCGACGCTGGCCGTGACCGAAGCATCGCCGAGCTGCAGCGACGGCGGCCCGAGCCGCGCGGTGAGAAGGAGCTCCCGCGGGCTTCCCGGCAGCCTCACGCCGAGCGCCTGCGACGTGCCGCGGATCTTGGCGAACAGCGTGCTCTCGGGCACCGGTGACTGGTCCGGGCGCAGCAACGCGACACCGTCCGCGTGGGCCGCACCGACCGCCAGCACCTGACTGGCGCCGGAGGCGGAGCTGAAGGTGGCGACCGGCATGGCCTGCCGCACGCCGGGTTCGCTGGTCACCGCGGCGGCCTGGGCGACGGTCAGCGGCTGCACGGTCTGCACCCGGACATCGGCGCCCGCGGTGAACGCCGCCTGATCCTTGCCGGACCGTGTCCAGCTCTGCCGTTGGCTCAGCGCGAGCGTGGCGGTAGCGACGGCGAGGACGATCAACAGCGCGGCGCCGCCCTGCCGGATCGGCTGGCGGCTGATCTGCCAGCTCGCCAGCGCGCCAGTCAGCCACCGGCCGCGGGCGGCCATCCGGTCACCGGCCTTGCCGCCGAACGGGAGCAGCCGCAGCGCGAAGACCGTGCCGCCGGCCAGCGCCAGGGCAGGCGCCATCACCACCACGGGATCCACGCCGAACGCGCCGTTCGCGCCAGCGGACACCGCGGAATAGTGCCGGAGCTGCCAGCAGGTGAGCACCGCGAGCGCTATCAGCCCCAGATCCGCGCCGGCCCGGCCAGCCATCGAGATGGCCGCCTGACGGCCCCGGCGGACCCGCGCGGCGCCGGGCGTGACCAGGCTCATCGTCGGCACCAGCATGATAACGAGCGCCAGGCCGGCCACCACGGCGGCGGCCTGCGCGGCGTCGGTGATCGCGCTGGCGGCCGGGCCGGCCGGGGCCAGCAGCCGAGCCAGCCAGATGCCGGCCGCGGTGCCGCCCACGGCGGCGAGCACGCACGGCGGGATCGCCTCCGCCGCGGTGAGCCGGAGCAACTGCACCCGGGTCGCGCCGCGTGCGATCAGCATCGCGGTTTCCCCTTCCCGCTGACCGGACAGCAGGCGCGCTACGGCGAGCAGCACCGCCCCGGCCAGCAGCGCGAGCAGGACCGCACAGATCGCCAGCAGGGAACGGGCCACGTCCAGGTCGGCGGCGACGGCCGAGAGCACCGACGGGAGGCGTGAGGTGAGCGTGAGACCCGGCAGCGAGGATGACGACGGATTGCCCAGCAAGGTGTCCAGGGCGTTCAGCTGGCTCGCGATGGCGCTGAACTCGCCCGGCGGGATCAGGGTAGTGCGCGGCTCGGCCAGCCAAGAGGCCTGGGCCTGGACCAGGCCGGCACCGGAGCCGGGCCGGCTGAACGCGGCCGGCTGGATGGTGAGCGGTCCGTACGTGGTGAACCCGGGAACCGTGTTCACGCCGCCCGGGCTGATCAGGTTGAGCTGCCAGTACTGCGCGTCCACGCCGGCCGCGTGTGACTCCCGGTACAGGCCGGTGATCCGGAACCTGACGATGTGCTGGTTATCCCCGTCTCGCAAGGTGAGCGTGTCGCCGGCCGACAGGTGGAGCAGCGCGGCGGCGGTGGCAGGCAGCGCCGCCGGTATCACGTCCCCGCCCGCCGAGGTGCCCGGCCACGAGCCGGATACCAGCACCGCATGCCTGGCCACGTCGGGCAACGCCGCGGCGTCCAGGATGGCCTGGTTGTCGCCGGCGGCATGAACCCTCGTGCCGGTGAACCCGAGCGGGTCGGACCAGGACGCGTGATACAGCGTGAACGGCGTGCCGTCCAGGGCGCGGCGTAGTTCTCCCGGCAGCAGCGCCTGGTACCTCGCGTCGTCGGGCGCGCTGACGCTCCCGCTGATGAGCAGCGCCGTGTCGCCCGCGCCGGACAGGTCGTGGCGGACCGCGATGGGAAGCGCCTGCCCGCCGAGTGCCGCCAGGGCCCCGGCGAGCATGGCGGCGACCAGCGTCGTCAGCGCGGCGGCGAAGACGACCATCCGATGGGCATTGATCCGGGGCAATGCGAGCGAGCCCCACCCGTCCCAGCGAAATGGCGATCGCGTGCGCATCAAACCGGCTGCCCCCTGTGCCGCCTGTCGCAAATACCGACATCCAGGCTATCGAGCGGCATATGCCAACGACAGGATCTGGCCGGACGTCGTTAACTCTCCGTTACCTACGGGCCGCCTCGCCGAAGAGCGGAACCACGCCCCCGCCGCCCGACCGGCAGGCCCCTACCGGGTGAGCGAGTGCCAGTGCGCGGCAGCGGACCTCCTGCCCCGCCTCACCGGGTGCGCCGACCGCCGCGCGCTCGTCCTCAGCGACGGACGCCTGGTGGGGATCGTCTCCCCCAGCGACACCAGCCGCTTGCTGGAACGGCTCGGCCGGGGCCAGTCTTAGGCGCAGAACGTACATGTGTGGCGGGTCCAACCGCCCTCATGCTGTGGAGCCGCCATGACTGTGACCGCCGGCCTTGCGGACTTCGGCCTCGACGCGAAGTACCGCGTCACCGACGGCGGGGTGCTCGTCACCGGCGTCCAGGCGCTCGTCCGCGTGGTCTTCGACCAGATCCGGGCGGACCGTCGGCGGGGCCTGAACACCGCCGCGTTCGTCAGCGGCTATCCCGGCTCGCCGCTGGGCGGCTTCGACCAGGCACTGCAGCGGACCGGTGCGCTGCTGGCCGAGCACGAGGTGCACTGGGTGCCGGGGGTGAACGAGGACCTCGCGGCCACCGCGGTGTGGGGCAGCCAGCAGGACAACCTCGCGCCGCTGAGCCGGCACGACGGGGTCATCGGCATGTGGTACGGCAAGGCGCCGGGCGTGGACCGCTGCGGTGACGTGTTCCGGCACGCGAACCTGCACGGCGCGGGCGCGAACGGCGGCGTGGTCTGCGCCGTCGGCGACGACCCGCAGGCGAAGTCGTCCACGCTGCCGAGCGCGAGCGAGGCCGCGCTGTACGACGC
>DASYXX010000648.1:0-1598 GCA_035934395.1 Streptosporangiaceae bacterium | reverse complement strand
CTGCCTGAAAAGGCATGCGGGTTCGAGTCCCGCTTCCGGCACCCATCATCGGTCGGTAAGACTGTCGGCACCATGCGCGAAGATGAGGTTGTGTATCCGCGCAAGACGGTTGAACTAGCCAGGCACTTATCTGATCTTGGGATATTAGACCGCGAGAATGCAGCGATCTGCGCCGTGTCAATTTGGGCCGTTCGGCACTGGCGCAGGGGTGACCGCCGAAGCGAAAAGGCCGGTCCGAACCGACGATCACGGGCAAACTGCCCTCGCTGCGGCGAACGGCCGCTGGACCGCGCAGCCTATGCATATCTGCTTGGCCTCTATCTCGGAGACGGTCACATTACCCGCAGCCCGAGGGCGCACGTCCTGTGGCTGGCCTGCGCGGATGCGTGGCCGGGCCTGCTCGACCTGGCCAAGCAGACGGTATCGCTCGTCATGCCCACGTCGAGGGTCTTCTGCGCCTCCCCCCGCGAAGTGGCGTGCACTTACGTCAAGAGCGTGTCGAAGCACTGGCCCTGTCTGTTCTCGCAGCACGGGCCCGGGCGGAAGCATGAGCGCACGATCGAACTCGAGCCGTGGCAGGAGGAGATCGTGACCGCTTACCCTGGCGACTTCGCCCGTGGGCTGTTCCACTCCGACGGTTGCCGGCTCATAAACCGGGTCCGGCGGCCGCTCAAGGACGGTGACCGCTGGTATGAGTACCCGCGGTATCTGTTCGTCAATAAGTCCGCCGACATACACCGGCTGTGCGGCGAGGCGCTCGACCGGCTGGGAGTGGCCTGGCGGTTCTCCAAGCCCACGACGATATCGGTCGCCCGGCGCGAGGCGGTGGCCAGGCTCGACGAGTTCGTCGGCCCGAAATATTGATGCCCGGCCGCGGGACGCCGGCAGGGCACGGGCGTCGCTACGATGAGCCGGTGCCGTTCCGCGCCGTCGACTTCCATGTGCACCTGCCCACGCCGGACTGGCTGGACGGCAGCATGGCCGGCTACGTCGAGGCGGCCGAGGCGTACTTCCGGTCGCCGGTGCAGCGCGGCTCGCTGGACGATCTCGCCGCCAGATACCGCCAGCTCGAGGTGACGGCGGTGCTGCTCGCGTGGGATGCGGAGACCGCGACCGGGCGCCCGCGGGTGCCCAACGCCACCGTCGCTGACGCGTGCCGGGCGCACCCGGACGTGTTCACCGGGTTCGGCTCCGTGGACCCGCACAAGGGCGAGACGGCGGTCGCCGAGGTGGCGGAGATCGCCGCGGCCGGCCTGCGGGGGGTGAAGTTCCACCCGTCGCTGCAGGCCTTCGCCCCGGACGATCCCGCTTACTGGCCGGTGTTCGCCGCGTGCCAGGAGCACGGCCTCATCGCCCTGTTCCACACCGGCACCAGCGGGATCGGCGCCCGTCAGCCCGGCGGCCAGGGCATCCGGCTCGACTTCGCGCAGCCGCTGCGGCTGGACCCGGTGGCCGCCGCCCACCCGGCCCTGACGATCGTGGCCGCGCACTTCGGCTGGCCCTGGCATATGGAACTGATCGCGATCGCGCTGCACAAGACCAACGTGTACATCGACATCTCCGGCTGGTCGCCGCGCCGGGTCCCGGCCGAGGTGATC
>DASYXX010000597.1:0-3600 GCA_035934395.1 Streptosporangiaceae bacterium | reverse complement strand
GCACTTCGGCCCTCGACGCCGAGGCCCTGCGCCGCGCCGCCGGCGCGGCGGTCCGTGCGCTCGTCGCCGGGAAGGCACGGCAGATCGCGCTGGCGCTGCCGGTGCGCGACGCCGCCGAGGCCGAGGCGGTGGCCCTCGGCGCCCTGCTCGGCGGGTACGTCTTCGGCCGGTACCGCGACGGCGGAAACCAGCCCGATACCGAGCTGACCCTGGTCGGCGACCATGGCGAGCACGGTGCTGCTAACCACGGGGCGGACCGGGCACGAGTGCTGGCCTCGGCCGTCGCGCTCGTGCGCGACCTGGTCAACACGAGCCCCTCGCATCTGTACCCGGCGACGCTGGCCGCGGAGGCCGAGCGCGTCGCCAAGGCCCGCGGGCTCGGCATCGAGGTGCTGGACGAGAAGGCGCTCGCCGAGGGCGGGTACGGCGGCATCGTCGGCGTCGGCCAGGGCTCGGTGCACCCCCCGCGGCTGGTCCGGCTGGCCTACACCCACCCGGATGCGGCCCGGACCGTGGTGTTCGCCGGCAAGGGGATCACGTTCGACTCCGGAGGGCTGTCGCTCAAGCCGCCGAAGTCGATGGAGGCAATGAAGTCGGACATGGGCGGGGCCGCGGCCGTCCTCGCCGCGGTGGCGGCGGTCGCGGAGCTGGGCGCGGTGGTGAACCTCGTCGGCTACCTGCCGCTCGCGGAGAACATGCCGGGTGGCGCGGCCCAGCGGCCGTCGGACGTTATCACCATCTACGGGGGCGGCACCGTGGAGGTGCTCAACACCGACGCCGAGGGGCGCCTGGTGCTGGCCGACGCGCTGGCCAGGTCCCGCGAGGACTCCCCCGACCTGCTCGTCGACGTCGCCACCCTGACCGGCGCGCAGCTGGTCGCGCTCGGCCCTCGGATCATGGGCGTGATGGCCAACGACGACGAGGTGCGTGACGGCATCGTGGACGCCGCGCGCAGGGCCGGCGAGCCGGCATGGCCGATGCCGCTGCCGGAGGAGCTGCGCAAGGGGCTCGACTCGACCGTGGCCGACATCGCGAACGTGACGCCGGAAAGGAATGGCGGGATGCTGGTCGGCGGTTTGTTCCTGAGGGAGTTCGTCCCCGACGGGGTGCGGTGGGCGCACCTCGACATCGCGGGGCCCGCGTTCCACGAGGGCGATCCGTACGGGTACACGCCCAAGGGCGGAACGGGCGCGGCCGTGCGCAGCCTTGTCCAGGTCGCGCTGGACGTCGCCGACGGGCGCCTATAGGTAGATAGCGCTGAGCGAAGGAGAGTTCACCGTGGCAGACCGCGGCGGCTACGACATTGTGATCCTCGGCGGAGGCAGCGGCGGCTACGCCTGCGCGCTGCGCGCCGCCGAGCTCGGCAAGCGCGTGGCGCTCATCGAGAAGGGCAAGGTCGGCGGCACCTGCCTGCACCGGGGATGCATCCCGACCAAGGCGCTGCTGCACGCCGCGGAGATCGCCGACCAGGCCAGGGAAAGCGCCACCTTCGGCGTGCGGGCCACCTTCGACGGCATCGACATGCCCGGCGTCAACGCCTACAAGGAGAAGGTGGTCACCCGGCTCTGGCGGGGGCTCGTCGGCCTGATCGGCAGCCGGCACATCGACATCATCGACGGCGAGGGGCGCCTCGTGTCGCCCACTCAGGTGCAGGTCGGCGACTCGCTGATCGAGGGCGCGCACGTCGTGCTGGCCAGCGGCTCCGAGCCGCGCAGCCTGCCCGGGCTCGACATCGACGGCCAGCGGGTGATCACCAGCGACCAGGCACTCGAGCTCGACCGGGTGCCCGCGTCGGTGGTCATACTCGGCGGCGGCGTGATCGGCGTCGAGTTCGCGAGCGTGTGGCGCTCGTTCGGCGCCGAGGTCACGATCGTCGAGATGCTGCCGCACCTGCTGCCGCCGGAGGACGAGGCCAGCTCGAAGCTGCTCGAGCGCGCGTTCCGGCGCCGCGGCATCGCCTACAAGCTCGGCGCGAGGTTCGAGGGCGTCAAGGAGAACGGCTCCGGCGTCACGGTCACGCTGGAGGGCGGGGCCACGATCGACGCAGAGCTGCTGCTCGTCGCCGTCGGCCGCGGCCCGGTCTCGGCCGGTCTCGGCTATGAGGACGTCGGGGTGGCCATGCAGCGCGGCTACGTCGCGGTGGACGAGTACTGCCAGACGAGCGTTCCCACGATCTCCGCGGTCGGCGACCTGATCCCGGGCCCGCAGCTGGCGCACGTCGGATTCGCCGAGGGAATCATGGTCGCCGAGCGGCTGGGCGGGCTGCCGGTCACGCCCATCGACTACGACGGGGTGCCGCGGGTGACCTACAGCAACCCCGAGGTCGCGTCGGTGGGCATCACCTCCGCGATGGCCGCCGAGCGGGGCATCAAGACCAGGGAGATCACCTACGACCTGGCCGGCAACGGCAGGAGCCAGATCTTGCAGACCTCGGGCGCCGCCAAGGTCATCGCGGCCGAGAACGGCGGCCCGGTGCTCGGCATCCACCTGGTCGGCGCGCGAGTCGGCGAGCTGATCGCCGAGGGCCAGCTGATCTACAACTGGGAGGCCCTGCCGTCGGAGGTCGCCCAGCTCATCCATCCGCACCCCACCCAGTCGGAGATAATCGGCGAGGCGCACCTGGCGCTCGCGGGCAAACCCCTCCACTTCCATTCATGACCGGAGCCCGCTCCGGCGGGCCGGTCAGCCAAGCACAACGAAGGAGTCGCGGGAAGTCATGTCGGTCTCCGTATCCATGCCACAGCTCGGCGAGAGCGTCACCGAAGGCACAGTCACGCGCTGGCTGAAGCGGGAGGGGGAGCGGGTCGAGGCCGACGAGCCGCTGCTCGAGGTCTCCACGGACAAGGTCGACACCGAGATCCCCTCGCCGGTGTCGGGCATCCTGCGCGGCATCACGGTCGCCGAGGACGAGACGGTTGCGGTCGGCGCCGAGCTCGCGGTCATCGACGAGGAGGGAGCCGAGGACGGCGCGGTTCCCGCCGCGGCAGCGCCTGCTCCGCCCGCGGCAGCGCCTGCCCCGCCCGTGGCAGCGCCTGCCCCGCCGGCGGGCGACGGCACGCAGGGTTACAACGCGTCCAGTTACCAGTCGCCGTACCAGGAGCCTTATCGGCCGTCGCCCGGCTATCAGCCGCCCCCGCCCGCGTACCAGCCTCCGGCACCGACCCCGCCCCCGGCGCCGCCGCCGCCCGCGCCGCCGACCCCGCCCGACTCTCCCGCCCCCATCACCCGCGAGCCGGCGGCCTACCAGCCCCCGCCTCCGCCGGCCCCGCCCCAGCAGGCAGCACCTCCGCCGCCCGCTGCGGAACCGCAGCCCGCGTACCGCGGTCCGGCGCAGCCCGCCGACGGCGTCGGCCCGCAGCTGACCTCGGGAACCGAGGGCCCCTACGTGACCCCGCTGGTGCGCAAGCTGGCCGCCGAGCACGGGATCGACCTCGCGACGGTAACCGGCACCGGGGTCGGCGGGCGGATCCGCAAGCAGGACGTCCTGGACGCCGCGCGGGTGCTGCGCGGCACGACGGCAGCGCCCCCGCCAGCACCCCCGCAGGCGGCGCCCCCGCCGCCCCCGCCGCAGCAGCAGGCGGCGCCCCCGGCACCACCCCG
>DASYXX010000563.1:0-4063 GCA_035934395.1 Streptosporangiaceae bacterium | reverse complement strand
GGCCAGCGACCCCCGTAGAGCGTGGTCGATGGGCCATCGACCACACGCCAACGGCCCTCCTCTGGTACCGGCTTCCGTTGGTCGAGTGGCTGCGTCGCGGTCCGAGTAACGCTGCCGGGGCGTGCCGCGCTCACGATCGGGACCCGAAGCGGGCGGCGTTAAAGGATCGAGAAAGGCCCCTGATGGCTGAGAGCGCGTTGTCGCTGGCGGTGAACGGCCGAGAGCACCAGCTGGAAGGCAAGCTCGTGCTCTTCCGGCCACCGGTAACGGAGTCTGGATCCGCGAACGGCCATGCTGGTCCGAGAGGACGACCCGCCCAGGCCCCGCCGCGGGGCGTCCCGGACGGTGTTGCGACCTGGTCGGCGGCGATCATGGGGCTCGGCTACGTCGGGCTGCCGACCGCGGCCGCCCTGCACGGCCAGTGCGGGCAGATCATCGGGATCGACGTGAACCCGGAACGGCTGCGGCAGATCGAGGCGCGCGAGGCCGATCTGGCGGGCCCGGACCGGGCGCGGCTCGAGGCCGCGCTTGACGACGGGTCGCTGGAGCTGACCTGCGATCCGGCGGCCGTGGCGAAGGCGGACGTGGTGATCATCTGCGTTCCCACGCCGGTTAACGGCGATCATGTCCCGGACCTCCGCGCGTTGCGCGGGGCCTGTGAGAGCGTCGTCGCGCACGCCCGCCCGGGGCAGACGGTGATCCTGACGTCGACCACCTATGTGGGCACGACTCGGGAACTGCTGGCCGGGCCGCTGCAACGGCGGGGACTGCGCGCCGGCTCCGCTGTGTTCGTGGCGTTCAGCCCGGAGCGCATCGACCCGGGTAACCCCGATCACGTCCAGCGGAAGACGCCGCGGGTGGTGGGGGGCGTGACCCCGGAGTGTGCCCGCCGGGCCGCCACGGTCATCGGCCGCCTGACCGACGCGGTGTACCTGGTGAGCTCACCGGATGCGGCCGAGGCCACCAAGCTGTACGAGAACATCTTCCGCGCGGTGTCGCTGGCCCTGGCGAATGAGTTCGCTGACGCCTGCGGGACGCTGAGCCTCGACCCGGTCGAGGTGACGCTGGCCGCCGGAACGAAGCCGTACGGGTTCCTCGGCGCGCTCCCGGGCCCCGGCGTGGGCGGGCACTGCATCCCCTGCGACCCGCATTACCTGCTGTGGCAGCTCGGCCGGGATGGCCACCGGTCGCCGCTGATCGAGCAGGCGATGACGTCGATCCGGCTGCGCCCCGGCCGGGTCGCGGAGCGGGCGCGGCAGGTGCTGGCGGCTGACGGCAGGGCTCTGGCGGGCGCCCGGGTGATCGTCGTCGGGGTGAGCTACAAGGCGGGAGTTCAGGACCTCCGGGAGTCCTCGGCCCTGCCGCTCATCGCCGGCCTGATGAGCGACGGCGCCGACGTGGGCTACTACGACCCGCTCATTCCCCGCATCCAGCTGCCCGGCGGCGCGGCGCTGGAGAGCCAGGACGCGCCGGCCGGGTCGGGCTGGGACCTGGCCGTCGTGCACACCCTGCACCCCGGCGCGGACTACTCGTGGGTGCCTGACTGCCTGCGGGTCCTTGACGCCACCTACCAGTTCGACACCGCACCGCACCGCGTCGTCGTCTGAGCGGAGAGTAGATCGTGAGAGTCCTGCAAGTGATAACGGGCCTGGGCGTCGGCGGCGCCGAGCTGCAGCTGAAGTCGGTTCTCGGGCACACGCGGCATGACTGTGATGTCGTGACGCTATACAACCCGGGCCCGGTGGCCGGCATGATCCGCGTCGGCGGCAACGTGGTGCGTGACCTGGGGATGACCAGGAACACGCAGCTGTCCGCGCTGCCGGCGCTGCACCGCCTGATCCGGGCCGGCAGGTACGACGTCGTGCACAGCCACCTGTACCGGTCGCAGGTCTACGCGCGCCCCGCGGCGTGGCTGGCGGGCACGCCGGTGGTGCTGAGCACCGAGCATTCCATCGGGGAGACGCACCTCGAACGCCGCAGGATGACGCCCGGCGTGCGCGCGCTCTACCTCGCCACGGAGCGGTTCTCCGATGCGACGATCGCGGTGTCGGAGACGGTCAGGGACCGGATGGTGGCCTGGGGTGTCCGCCCGTCCCGGATCACCGTCATCCCCAACGGGGTGGATCTGGGCCGGATCGCGTTCGACGCCGCGGCGCGGGCCAGGGTGCGGGACCAGTTCGGCATCGCCGACAGCGAGTACGTGATCGGGGTGCTGGGCCGCCTGGACCCCAACAAGCGGTTCGGTCTGGTGATCGAGGCCGCGGCGCCGCTGCTCGGTGACGGCGCGAGGTTGCTGGTGGTCGGCAAGGGCGAGGAGGACGCCAAGCTGCGGCAGGTGGCCGCCGGGTGCGGGGTGACCGACCGCGTGGTCTTCGCCGGGGAACGGCACGACGTCGCGGCGATGCTCTCGGCGATGGACCTGTTCGTGGCCTCGTCCGTGCAGGAGACGTTCGGCCTGTCCGTGCTCGAGGCGCTCGGCAACGGCGCTCCCGTGCTGTACACCACCTGCCCCGCGCTGGAGGGCCTCGACGTGTCCCGCGCCCGGCAGGTCCCCGCCACGGTCGTCGGCCTCCGCGAGGCCATGGCCGCCGAGGCACAATCCGGGCCGCGCGACCGGCTGCCCGAGCCGGCGGTCGAGAAGACCTACGGAATACAGGCGGTCACCAACCGCATCGACGATCTCTACGAGCAGCTCGCCGCCCGGCGCAGCTGGCGCACCCGAGTCCGCCGGGGGTGAGTGATGAAGATATTCGTGACCGGCGCGGCCGGGTTCATCGGGTCGCACCTGGTCGAGAACCTGCTGGCCGCCGGGCATCAGGTGACCGGGCTGGACGACCTGAGCACCGGGCGGCCGGGCAATCTGCGCGCGGTCGCCGGTCACCCGCGGTTCCGGCTGGTGCAGGGCTCCGTCCTGGACGAGGCCCTGGTCGGTGAGCTCACGGCCGGACGCCAGCAGGTCTATCACCTGGCCGCAGCGGTCGGGTCGTTCGTCATCCGCGACCACACTCTCGATGCCCTGCGGACCAACATCCATGGCACCGAGAACGTCGTCGAGGCCGCGGCCCGCTGCGGCGCGGTCCTGCTCGCCGCCTCGACCAGCGAGATATACGGCAAGAACCCCAAGCCAGGGCTGAGCGAGGACGACGACCGCGTCATCGGCTCGCCGCTCAAATCGCGGTGGAGCTACGCCGAGGCCAAGGCCATCGACGAGAGCCTCATCGACGCGTACAACCGCGAGCGCGGCCTGAAATCTGTGATCATCCGGTTCTTCAACACC
This sequence comes from Streptosporangiaceae bacterium, assembly GCA_035934395.1. Lineage (GTDB taxonomy): Bacteria > Actinomycetota > Actinomycetes > Streptosporangiales > Streptosporangiaceae > JASHPR01. The sequence continues at coordinate 786 of DASYXX010000563.1, read as the reverse complement.
GTCGGGCCGCGCCAGACGGGCCGGTACGGCATGGTCATTCCGCGGCTCATCCGGCAGGCGCTGGCCGGCGAGCCGCTCACCGTCCACGGCACCGGCGACCAGGTCCGCTGCTTCTGCCACGTGCTGGACGTGATCCCCGTTCTCACCAGGCTCATGGCCACCCCGGCCGCCTACGGCCGGGCTGTCAACCTGGGCAGCAACGAGCCCACCACCATCAGTGACCTCGCCAAGCGCATCATCATCGCAACCGCGTCCACCAGCGCGATCAGCTACACCCCGTACCTCGACGCGTACGGTCCCGGTTACGAGGACATACAGCGCCGCATTCCCGACTGCACGCTGGCCCGCACCCTCTGCGGCTTCGCGCCGCGGCGAACTCTCGACGACATCATCGAGGCGGTCATCGAAGATCAGCGGTCCTAGCCGCGGCCACGGCGGAAAACGTTAAATACAAGATCTATTTTCCATAACGTCATCAGGATCCGCAATGCACCAGGACTCAGCAGGCAACGGGCTCGACCTCGCGGCCCCGGAGATCCGGACGCGCGGGCGCCCCGGGCTCGAGGGGCTCAGCGGCGCCTGGTGGCTGGCCCGCATCCTCGCGGCGATCCTCGTGATCGCGGTGCTGCTGATCGCGACTCAGGGCGGATCCGCCTCCCGGAAGACCACGAGAGTCGTGGTCGCGTCGCTGCCTTACTGGAGCATCGGCCCGGACACCGAGTCGGTGCTGGCCAACCGGGATGACATCAACGAGGTCTCCCCGTGGATGTATGGGCTGGGCGGCAA
>DASYXX010000546.1:0-9690 GCA_035934395.1 Streptosporangiaceae bacterium | reverse complement strand
CGGTGAACAGGTCGTAGAGCCGGGTGCCCACCATCACGTGCTGCCATAGCGGCACCGGGCGGTTCTCGTCGACGATAACGGTCGTGCCCCCGCGGACCTGCGCGAGCCAGTCGCCGAACTCCTCGGCGTTGCTGACCGTCGCCGACAGCGCGACCAGCCGCACCGACTCGGGCAGGTGGATGATCACCTCCTCCCAGACCGCGCCGCGGAACCGGTCGGCCAGGTAGTGCACCTCGTCAAGCACCACGTAGCCGAGCCCGGCCAGGGTCGGCGAGCCCGCGTACAGCATGTTGCGCAGCACCTCGGTGGTCATCACGACCACGGGCGCCTCGCCGTTGATGCTGTTGTCGCCGGTTAGCAGGCCCACCTTGGCGACCGAGTACCTGCGGACCAGGTCGGAGTACTTCTGGTTGGACAGCGCCTTGATCGGGGTGGTGTAGAAGCACTTGCGGCCGCCGGCCAGCGCCAGGTGCACGGCGAACTCGCCGACCACCGTCTTGCCCGATCCCGTGGGCGCGGCGAGCAGTACCCCGTGACCGGCGTCCAGGGCCCGGCAGGCGTCGAGCTGGAAATCATCGAAGGTGAAGTCGTAGAGCGCCTGGAACGCCGTTAGTTCCGGCCCGTCCTCCGCCAGACGCCGCTGGATGGCGGCGTACCGGTCCGCAGGGCTCGCCTGAGTGGCCACCCGATCAAGAGTAGGGGGCCGCGGTCAGCGCCCCGTACGGCCCACCTGGCCGGGCTACGCGTCCGTGCCCGGCTGGCCGACATCGACGCCGTCGCGAGTGACCTGGTCGAGGCCGAGCGCGGACACCTCGTCCAGGGACAGGCCGGGGTATTCCAGCGGCCTGCGTGCCTTGCGGCGGTCATGTGCCCAGACGAAGATCTCAGCAACTTCGACGAGAAACACGCAGGGCATCGCGAGCAGCAGCATGCTGATCGGATCCGGGCTGGGCGTGGCGACCGCAGCGAACGCGAACACGAGGAAGATCATCATCCGGCGCCACTTGCGGAAGCGCCCGTGGGTGAGCACTCCCGCCAGGTTGAGCAGCACCAGGAGCAGCGGCAGCTCGAAGGCGAGCCCGAATATCAGCAGCATCGCCATCGCATAGCTGAGGTAGGTGTTGATCGTGATGATCGGGACAACGTTCGCCGGCACCATGTGGATGAGGAACCGCAGACCCTTGCTCATCGCGAAGTACGCGATCCCGCCGCCGGCCGCGAAGAGCGGTACCGAGGTGCCGGCAAAGAAGTAGGCCCAGCGGCGCTCCCTGGCGTACAGGCCGGGCGCGATAAAGGCCCACAGCTGATAGAGCCACACCGGCGAGGAGATGATGATGCCGCTGACTATGGAGATCTTGAGTCGGAGGAACAGCGAGTCGAACAGGCCGGTGACATAGAGGGAGCAGTTCTCGTTGTGGCTGATCGGGCTGCGCAGGTTCAGCTTGCAGTAGGGCGCCTGGATGAAATGCCAGACGTGCGGGTAGATGAACCAGCCCACGACGGCCCCGGCCGTGACGGCGAGTACCACCTTGACCACGCGGTTGCGCAGCTCGCGGATGTGCTCCATGAGCGGCATCCGCGCATCCGGGTTCGCCGCCCGTGCTGACCTGGGCAGGTGCAGGGTGTGCCTCCCGGCTTCCCCGTCCGGTGCGGCCATCGTGGCAGCCGACTACGACGGCTGGTTGTGCTGCGCCTCGGAGAGCGACGCGCCGTTCGCGAGAGTGCCGTCGCCACCAGGCGGCTTCCGCTGCAGTTCCTGGATCTGTCGCTGCAGGTCCTGCAGCTGCTGCTGGGTAGTATCCGGGGCGGTCGACTGTCCGGGCAGCAGCTGCGGCGCCGCGGGCAGAACGGTAGCCTGCGTCGTCTGCGTCCCGTCCGCGGGCTTGCCGTCGTCTGTAAGGCCCTTGACTTCCTTCTTGAAGATATTCATCGCTGAGCCGAGTGCCTTCGCGGCGCCCGGCAGCCTCGTCGAGCCGAACAGCAAGAGCACCACCACGAGCAGGATGATGATGTGTGGCGCGCTGGGATCGAACATGTCAGTCCCCATTCAGCGGGAAACCCGTTCCCGCGCGTAGGGTCGCTTGCACGGGAGATTCTACACGTGATGCCCATCAAACCCAGCGGCGATGTCGCGCTGGTGGCGCTCAGCGGGCATCGCACTGACCGGCCATGGAAGTTCATGCGGCGGCGCTCCGCTCCGGCTTGAGGGTGCATCTGCCTGCTACTTCGGAGCCGGCAGCTCAGCGGATGGGTGGCATTGCCCGCCCTTCTAGGCGTACTGCGCCAGCGCGGCCGCGGCGTCCTCGCGGACCTGGGCGGCGAGCTCTGGAGGGGAGATCACGCGGCCGTCCTCGCCGAGCCGCAGCGCGAGCCGCCGCACCCACCGGGTGTCGGGGGTGCGGAGCCCAACCCGCAGCCTGCCGTCGCCGAGCTCCTCGACGCGCTCGCACGGGTAGTACTCGGCGACCCACCGCCCGGCCGCCGACAGCTCGAGCTCCACCGCGGCGTCATCGGGCGACGGCCGGAACAGGCCCTGGTCGACGTCCCGTGGCCGGGCCTGGGCCGGCACCGACGCCGCCTCGTCCAGCACGGCCAGGTCGAGCACCCGGTCCAGCCGGAACAGCCGCACGGCCTCGGCGCGCAGGCACCATCCCTCCAGGTACGTCCTGCCCTCCACGACCAGCAGCCGCATCGGGTCGACGTCCCGCTCGGTCGCCTCGTCGCGGCCCGGAACGTAGTAGGACAAGTGGAGCCGCCTGCCCCGGTCGAGCGCGCCGCGTATCTGGGCCGCCGCACTGCCCACGCCCCGGTCGTCGACCTGCACCGCCACCTGGGCGCTCACCGCGCCCGCCTCCCCCGCGGCCGCCTCGAGCTTGGCCACCGTCCGGCTGAGCGCCGAGCGGTCGTCCAGGCTCGACACCTCGGCGAGCATCCGCAGCGCGACCAGCAGCGCGCTGGCCTCGTCCACGCCGAGGCGCAGCGGCCGGTCGATCGACTCGGCCTCGCTGACGACGATCTCCCCCCCCTCGTAGGACAGGTCGATCGGGCAGTACGGGTCCGGTGAGCGGATCTCCACGCACCACAGCATGTTGAGGTCGTCGACGAGCTCGCGCTCGCTGACGCCGAACGCGGCGGCGGTGTCGGCCAGGCCGACCACCTTCCTGCTGACCACGTAAGGCACCAGCGCGAGCAGCCGCTGCAGCCGGTCGGTGGCGGGGGTCACCCGCGGCGGCCCGCCGGCCCGCGGGCCCCCGCGCCTCCCGGCCCCGGCAGCCTGCGTCACGCCAGCGCTCCCTTCAGGCGGGCGATGACCGCCTCCCGGAGGTCGATGGGCTGGAGGGCGACCACGTCGGCGCCGAAGGAGGCCAGATGCTCGCCGTACCAGCCCACGTCGGAGAACGGCACCTCGACCAGGTCCCATCCCGGCCGGTCCGGGTCCGGGCCCTCGGCGCTGGCGCCCCGCCGGAGCCCGTACCCTGAACCGCTCCTGACCTGGAGCACGGCGGTGCGCTGCGCGGGCGTCGTGTCCCACTCGCGGACGAGCTCCCGCACGTCGGCGCCCTCCGGCACCGTGACCGCGCCTGCGGGCCCGCGGAACGTCACCGGGCCGTCGATGCGGCTCAGCCGGAATACCCGGGTCTCGCCACGGTCGGTGTCCAGGCCGGCCGCGTACCAGCGGCCGTGCCGGTTCACCACCCCCCAGGGCTCGAGGTGGCGCTGCTGAGACGAGCTGCGGCCGACCGCGCGGTAGCTGAACGAGACCGGTCGCCGGTCCCGCACGGCCTCCCACAAAGGCCCGAACGCCGCCTCGCCGGTCTGCAGCCTCGGCTCGATCCCTGGCTGTGTGGTCTCCTCGGCGTCGATCCCCGCGGCCCGCAGTTTCAGCAGCGCTCCGGCCGCGGCGCCGGCCAGCTCGGCGCGGCGCCACACCCGGGCGGCCAGGCCCAGCACCGCGGCCTCGTCCGGCTCCAGCCTGATCTCGGGCAGCACGTACGCCTGGCGCGGGATCCGGTAGCCCGGCTCCTCGTCCGCGGTCGCGCTTATCCCCGTCTCCAGCGGGATGCCGAGCTCGCGCAGCTCGTCCTTGTCCCGCTCGAACATGCGCTTGAACGCGTCGAAGGAGTCCGGGTAGCCGGGCACCGCGGCACGGATCTGCGACGCGGTCAGGTACCTGCCGGCCGACAGCAGGCAGACGACCAGGCCGAGCAGCCGCTCGGTCTTCCGCCGTGACATTCCTGCCCCTAACTACACCCGCTAACTCACTCCCGCCCGTCCCGCCACCGACGCTACCTTGCCGCGGCGCTCCGATGGCGTTACTGAACACTGATTTTCGGTCCTGGGTCCGCCGACTAATCTGACGGGGTGATCACGTGGCGCAGCGGCGTGGTGTCCCGCCTGCGGCGGGAATGGAACGGCGCGGTCGAGATCGAGGCGACGGTTGACGGCATGCCGGTCCGCGCGCTCGCCTACCCGCAGCTGACCGGCCGGCCGCAGCCGGGCGACCGGGCGCTGCTCAACATCGGCGCGCTGCAGATGGGGCTGGGCACCGGCGGCTACGCCCTGGTCATCGCGCTGCCCGACCGGCTGCCGCCGGACCCGGACGGCCCCGGCCACATGATCAAGGCGCGGTACACCCCGCTGCAGGCCTGCGTGCTCGGCGCGGACGAGCAGGGCTCGCCGCACCACGAGATCCTGCGCGAGGCCGACGACCTCGAGGGCGTCCCGGTCGTGGTGGCCGACCTGCATTCGGCCCTGCCCGCGGTGCTGGCGGGCTTTTATTCCGAACGTAGGTTGCGGGGCGAGGCCGGCGGGTCACCCGAGCGCGCCGCCTACGTGATGCTCGACGGTGGAGCGCTGCCCGCGTGGTTCTCCCGGACGGTCGCCGGGCTGCGGGACGCGGGCTGGCTGGCCGGGACGGTGACGGTCGGGCAGGCGTTCGGGGGGGACCTGGAAGCGGTCACGCTGCACAGCGGCCTGCTGGCCGCGCGGCACGCGCTCGGCGTCGACCTCATCGTCGTGGCCCAGGGGCCCGGCAACCTGGGCACCGGAACCCGGTGGGGGTTCTCCGGCGTGGCTGCGGGCGAGGCGGTCAATGCCGTCTCTGTGCTGGGCGGCAGGCCGGTGGCCTCGCTGCGGATCAGCGAGGCCGACCCGCGCGAGCGGCATCACGGCATCTCACATCACAGCCTGACGGCCTACGGGCGGGTCGCCCTGGCCCCGGCCGACGTCGTGGTCCCCGACCTGCCCGGCGAGTTCGGCGCCCGGGTCGCCGCCGCGGCCGCTCCGCTGGCGGCCAGGCACACCCTGGTCCGGGTGAGCGTGGCGGGGCTGCAGGAGGTGCTCCGGGCCTGCCCGCTGCCGCTGTCCACGATGGGCCGCGAGCTGGACGGCGATCTCGCCTACTTCCTGGCGGCCGCGGCGGCCGGGCGGCACGCGGCGGCCCTGACCTGCCAGCCTGAGCGAGCCGGAGGGGCTTCAAGCGCGCCCCGCAGGCGAGCGGGAGACACAGCCTGAGTGAGCCGGAGGGCGCGGCGCCGCCTGGACTGAGGAGCGAGGAGCGGGGTTTGCGACGAGCGACGAGGGAAGGCGGTGCCTCAAGCGCGCCCCGCAGGCGAGCCAGGAAGCACCGGCCTGCCAGCCCGAACCGGAGGGTCTTCAAAGCGCGTCCCGCAGGCGAGCGGGAGGCACGGCGAGCGGCTGAGCCGGTGCCGGCGCAGCGATCCCCGGAGGCAAGCATGGACGATCTGCACTATGACCTGGAACGGGACGCGGTCCGCGTGGTCCTGGTCGACGCCGGGGGCGCGATCCTGCTGTTTCATGTCGTGACGCCGGACCACGTGCCGGACGGCTGGTGGGAGCTGCCCGGGGGCGGGATCGATCCCGGTGAGTCCTACCTGGACGCGGCCGTGCGCGAGATCCGGGAGGAGACCGGCCTGATCCTCGACCCAGCCGGCATAGGCCCGCCGTCCTGGCGGCGCGACTCCACCTGGCGCACGCGCGGCAAGCGGCGGCTGCAGCACGAGGTGGTCGTCCTGGCCCGGGTGCCCGGCGAGCGGCCGGAGATCACCGACGGCGGCCGGACCGAGGAAGAGGTTGAGGACTACGTCACCGCGCGCTGGTGGGAGCCCGCCGAGATCGCGCGCAGCCGCGTCCGCTTCTACCCGGGCCGGCTGCCGGAGCTGCTGCCGGCGTTCCTGGCCGGGGAGGCCATCGACGAGCCGTTCGAGCGCTGGGACTGATCCGGGGTCAGCCCGACGCGCCGGTGGCGGCGTCCAGGACGTCGACCACGAAGACCAGCGTGTCGGTCCCCTTGATCCCGGCCTGAGCCTGGCCGGCCGACCCGTAGCCGTCCTTCGGCGGGATCACGAGCAGGACCCTGCTACCGACCGGCACGCCGATCAGGCCCTTGTCCCAGCCGGCGATGATCTGGGCCGGCGTGGCGCCGATCTGGAAGCCGAACGGCGCGCCGCGCGTCCACGAGGAGTCGAAGGGCACCTTCGTGCGCCAGTTGACGCCGACGTACTGCGTGACGACCTCCTGGCCCTTGGCCACCGGCGGCCCCGATCCCTTGATCAGCGTCTTGACCACGAGGGCGCCGGGCGGCTTCGACGAGGGGATCTTGACGGTCGGGGCGCTGTCCGCCTTCGCGGTGACCGTCGGCAGGCCGGCGCCCCCGTCCGACACGTGGGTGCCCGAGGCCGACGAGGTCCCGTTGAAGGCCCTGATCATGTCCACGACGAACACCAGCGTGTCGGTCCCGGTGACCCCGACCTGCGAGTTGCCGGCGGTGCCGTACCCGTACTTGGGCGGCAGGACGGCGAGCACGCGGCTGCCCATCTTCTTGCCGTCCAGCGCCGTCTGCAGCCCCGGGAGCAGGTGGCCGGACAGGACCTGCGGCGTCGCGGTGTAGGTGCTGAGGGCCAGCTTGTGCGTGGTGCCGCTCCAGATGTACACCACGTAGTTGCCCAGGAAGGCATCGGAGCTGACCAGCGGCGTGCCGCTGCCCTGGACCTCGGTCTTGATGTACAGGTTGCCGCCCGCCGCCTTCGCCGGGATCTTCACGGTGGGCGACTGGCCGAAGCCGCCGGTGGCCGTGACCGACCCGTTCGGGCTGGGAAGGGGCGCGGATGACGAGCCGCAACCGGCCAGGGCCGCGGTGGCGATGAGTGGCACGAAGAGCGCACCGGCGATGCGTCGCATGGGAATCCTCATGGTCGGAATAAAGAGCGCAGCCAGCCTACCCGCCGCCGATTGCCGGGCGTCTGACGTTGTTCCAGACCTTCACCGTATAACCCTTGACGGCTCGGCTCCCGCCCGCCGCCGTGGTCCGCGCCCGTCGGCCGGTGACGGTCAGGTGGGCACGCCGCGCCCGCGAACGTTATAGATATCGATCGTTGGCCTGCGCGTGACCAGGCTGCGGTACTCGGGATGCGGCGCGCCGATGATCAGCAGGTCCGCCCGGGCCAGCACCTCCTCGAGCGGCAGCAGCGCGGGGTCGGTGCCGGCCGGCGGATCGGTGCACAGAACGGTGCCCGCCCGGTCGGCCAGGATCCGCCTGAGTCGGCGGGCCAGGCGGCACGGGATGCCGCCGCCGGACCCCGGCTCGGTCATGCCCAGGATTCCGACCGTCATCGAGCGCAGGTCGTACCGCCGCTCCAGGCGCCGGACCAGGTAGGCGGGCAGGCCCTCGTTGACGTCCAGCGCGGCGCGGCCGAGCGTGAAGATCCCGCCGGCCGCCGCGAGCGCCGCGGTGTCCCGGAGCAGGTGCCCGTCGGCCGGGCCGCCGGCCGGCGGCAGGGCCGCCGCGCTGGGCTGGTCGAGTACGATGCCGCGGCGGATCCGCTCGACGTCGAGGCCGCGGTCGCTGGCTATCATGTACAGCTGGTTGGCCGCGGCGAGCCTGATGTACTGCCATGCGCCCGCGAACAGCGCCGCCAGCTCGGCCTCCTCGGGCAGCATCGGCACCTGCACGGGCGCCAGCAGCGCGAACAGCCGGCCGGCGCGCTCCAGCCCGCGCTCGGTCCGGCCGGCCACGATCTGGGGGACGCCGAAGAGCTCGGTCACGTGCTGGACGTCCGCCACCTGCGGGCAGAAGGCGACATCCGCGTCCACGCCGAGCTCGGCCACGATCTTCTCGAGCTGGGCCGTGGCCCCCAGGCCGGCCGCGGTGCGGAGGATGAGGATCTGGCCATCGCGGAAGTTCCCGGCGCAGTCGCTGATCGCGTGGATGATCCCGGGAGCGCAGGAGCCACCGCCCCACCCCCCCTCCCCCTTCATTGCCCCTTCACTCCCGCCAGCCGGGCCGGGAGCCGCGGCGTGCCGACCCCAGCCGGGTAACGGCGCGCTGGCGCCCGCCTCAGCGTCGGCTGTCGCCACGATCACGTGCTCGGCGGTCCGCACGATCCGCGGGTCCGCGCACGCCGCCAGCTGCCCGGTCGCGACCGCGCGCTCGAGCATCAGGTCGGCGCCTGGCGCGGCGAACGGCATCCGCGCGCAGCTGACCGCCGCCACGGCGGGCTCGCTGGCGTCGTAGACCGCGACGCGGGCGCCGCGGTCGGCGAACGCGATCGCCAGCGGCAGCCCGGTCCGGCCGCAGCCGCCGATGACGACCACATCACTAGTGAAGCCGCCAGCGCGGCGTGGATACGGCACCGAACATACCCCCGGCTTGTCGGCAAGGGCGGCAGCTGATGCGGCCGCGTTTCCCGCTCGCTCACGGCCGCCCGCGGGCCCCGGCCGCGGCTGGCCGCCTTCTCGCATGCTAGCAACGTGAAGTAACAGTATGCCTACGCTTTGTGAGCAGGCGCGGGCGCCGCGAACCCCGGCGATGGCTGGCGCCGGCGGCTACATGCCGGCGATGAGCTTCTCGACGCGCTCGTCGACCGACCGGAACGGGTCCTTGCACAGCACGGTCCGCTGCGCCTGGTCGTTGAGCTTCAGGTGCACCCAGTCCACAGTGAAGTCCCGGCGCCGCTCCTGCGCCCGCCGGATGAACTCGCCGCGCAGCCGCGCCCGCGTGGTCTGCGGCGGAACCGACTTGGCCTGGAAGATGTCGAGGTCGCGGCAGGCCCGCTCCACCGCGCCGCGGCGCTGGAGGAGGTAATACAGGCCCCGGCCGCGGTGCACGTCGTGGTAGGCGAGATCGAGCTGGGCCACCCGCGGCGAGGCCAGCGGCAGGTCGTGCTTGGCCCGGTACCGCTCGATCAGCTGGTACTTGGTCACCCAGTCGATCTCCCGCGCCACCAGGCCGAGGTCACCGCTCTGCACCGCCCCCAGGGTCAGCTCCCAGAGCCCGAGCACCCGCTCGGTGATCGGGTCCGGGCCCTTGCGGTCCGCGAAATCCCTGGCCTTGGACAGGTACTCCAGCTGGATGTCAAGCGCGCTGACCTCGCGGCCGTTGGCCAGCCGCACCTTGCGGCGCCCGGTCATGTCGTGACTGACGTCCCTGATGGCCCGGATCGGGTTCTCCAGCGTGAGATCGCGCATCACGGTGCCGGCCTCGACCATCCGCAGCACCAGGTCCGTCGCCCCGACCTTGAGCAGCATGGTGGTCTCGCTCATGTTCGAGTCGCCGACGATCACGTGCAGCCGCCGGAACCGCTCCGCGTCGGCGTGCGGCTCGTCGCGGGTGTTGATGATCGGCCGGGACCTGGTGGTGGCCGACGAGACTCCCTCCCAGATGTGCTCGGC
>DASYXX010000807.1:0-6275 GCA_035934395.1 Streptosporangiaceae bacterium | reverse complement strand
TGCGCTCGCCCCTGCCGGCGGGCACCGGGCGGCACCCTGGTCGTCGCTGACCGACGAGCAGCAGCAGCTCAGCAGCCGACTGGCCGAGTCGGCCGCTGGCCTGTGCTCCTACACCGACCACCAGGTCGGGCGGGTGCTGCATTGGCTGGGCGAATCCGGGCAGCTGGACGACACGATCGTGGTGGTCTGCTCGGCCAACGCGGCCGGCGCCGCCAGCGCGCCGCGGACCACGGGCGGGCCGGGCCAGCACTGGCCTCCTCCGGCACAGGCGGTGCACGCGGCATCTGCCGACCAGAGCGGAGGCGACCATTCGGCCGGGTGGGCGTCGGCCTTCCGGACGCCCTACAACTCGCCCAGGCAGGAATCGCTCGGCGGGAGCGCCGCCAGCCCGCTGATCATCAGCTGGCCGGGCGAGATGGGGGCCGTCGGGGGCGGCGTGCGGGACCAGTATCACCACGCGGTGGACATCGTGCCCACGATCCTGGACTGCGCCGGCATCGACCCGCCGCAGACCATCAGGGGACACGTCCAGCGGCCGATGCACGGCGTGAGCATGCGGTACACGTTCGCCGCGCCGGACGCGCCCAGCGCCAGGCAGACCCAGCTCTACCAGATGCCCGGCTCGCGCGCGATCTATCACGCGGGCTGGAAGGCCGTGGCGCCCGACGGGCCGGGCGGGACCATGCGCTGGGAGCTGTACCACGTCAGCGCCGACCGGGCCGAGACAAATAACGTGGCCGCCAGGTACCCGGAGAAGGTCGCCGAGCTCGCGTCGCAGTGGGCAGCGGCCGACGGCCGGCCGGAAAGCCGGGTGCCCGGGGACCCGGAGCTGCTGACCGAGCTGTCGCCGCGGCTCCCGGCCCGGAACCCCGCCCCCGCGCGCTGAGCCAGCTCCGCTAACCCACACATTTCGCCCACAATCACACTCACGAGGGCGGTCCCGGGGGCGGCTCGCGAGGGCGGTCCTGGGACGGTTCAGGGACCTGGCGTGAGGCGCTCCCGGTGCTTCGCGGTGGCTTCCGGCGGTAGGACGGGCCTGGGCCGCGGCGGACGTTGCCGGGCGGCCAGCGCCGCCTGGTCGGCGCCGCGGCCTGCTCGCCCGGCGCCCGGAACCCGGCCACCAGCCGCGCCACGAGCGTGGCCAGGAACACCTGACCGGTCAGCGCCTCGACCACGGCCAGCGCCCGGCCCCCGTCGCCGGCCGCACTGAAGTCGCCGTAGCCGAGGGTGGTCAGGGTGGTGAAGCTGAAGTACTGCAAGGTCTGCGTCGTGGCGGGCTGATGGTTGGCGAAGAACGGCCCCGCGCTCAGATGCTGGATGGCTGCGAAGAACGCCGCGTACATCAGCCCGATGATGAGATACGCGCTCAGGGCTCCGTAGATGCTCTGGATGCTGACCGTGGGCCGGGCCAGCACCCGGCGCACGATCAGCACCGCGGTGATGAGCAGGATCAGCCCCTTCCAGAGGTCGGCCGCGCCCTCGCCATCCTGGGTGTGGGTCAGTGTCGCCGCCAGGGCCCCGACGGAGCCGATCAGCGCCAGTACAGCGGACACCCAGACCACGCGCCGGCTCGCCTGCGCCGTGCGGAGCACGAGCAGCAGTACGCCGAGGAACAAGATGGCCTGCAGTTCCGTGGCCAGCGTGCTGATCCGGGACGCGGAGAGCAGGTAGGTCGCGATCAGCAGGAGCAGCAGCAGCCCGTACCGGCCGCCGGGCTCCGGCCGGCCGGTGCGGCCCATGCGGCCGGTGCGGCCCATGCGGCCGGTGCGCCCGCCGGACCGGGCGGCCCGGCCGGGCGAGCGGCGCGGCGGGTCCCTCCACCCGGTCAGCGCGGCGGGACGAGGCGGCCGGGCCAGCTAGGCCGCGGTCCTGCCGTGCAGGGCATCCTGAAGCTCGGACTCGCCCTCGCGCGACAGCGAGGTCTTCAGCACGGTGCCGCCGTACTTGCTCAGCCCCTCGACGGCCCTGTCTGGCGTCACCTTCTCGACCATAAGGAACAGAGCCGAGGTGCCGGGCTGCAGCATGCCGCGTACCTGTTCCTGGAACGACTTGTCGATGCCTGACTTGGTGATCTTGCCCATGAGCGCGCCGAGGCCCGCGCCGATCGCGATGCCGAACACCGGGATGAAGAACAGCAGGCCGAACAGCAGCCCCCAGAACATGCCCCAGGTCGCACCCGCGCCGACCGGATGGTGGCTGGTGTGGACGTGGTACTTGCCTTCCTTGTCGCGCACGATCACCGCGATCGCGTCGGGCTCGATGATGAGGTCCCTGGCCATCATGCGCGCCTCGCTGGCGGCCTCCTCGGCGGTGGCCTCCTCGGGATAGCCGATGGCGATCAGATCAGACATCGCTCCTCCTTCCTCCGTCCTTGGGTCAGCGCAGGTGCCATCGCTCCGCGCTGATGACTGTTCTCCGTCCGTCCTCAGGTCAGCGCCGGTGCCATCGCTCCGCGCTGATCACGCTTTCCCTCCTGAGGGTGATCGGTCCGGGCCAGTTCATAACGGGGCCGCCCGGTGCGCCCCACCCCCGGCGGGTGATACGGCGGCGGGCGTTACGGAGCACGATGGCGCCATCTGGACTCATCCGGAGGTGGGCGCGTGCCTGAGGACACTGCGCATCGTCCGATGCTCGGGGAGCGGGCGGCGGCTCTGGTGGCGCTGCTCGCGCTGGCGGCCGCCGTCCTGCTGCTGCTGGTCGGCGTCGTGCTGCATTACCTGGCCGTGGTGCTGACGCTCGTCGGCCTGCTCGTCTTCGTCACCGCAGGCTGGTACGCCGTGTCCCGGCGGGGTGTGGTCCGCGCCGTCAGCCTGGTCACCATGATCGCGGCGGTGGGGATGCTCGGCGCGGGCCTGGTGCTGGAAAACATCGGCCTGCTCCACGTGATCCTGGTCGTCGTCGCGGCGGCGGCGTCGGTGGTGTCGGCCCGCTACGCGCTGCGGAAAACCAGGCGCCAGCCCCACGCGCGCGCGGAGCATCTGACGCGGGCCGGGCCCGCCCGGCATCCCGTACTGATCATGAACCTGAAGTCCGGCGGCGGGAGGGCCGAGAAGTTCCGGCTGGCCGAGGAGTGCGAGCGACGCGGCATCGAGCCCATCGTGCTGCGGCCGGGAGACGACTTGCTGCGGCTGGCCGACGACGCGGTCGCCCGCGGCGCCGACGTGATCGGCATGGCCGGCGGCGACGGCTCGCAGGCGCTGGTCGCGGCCGTCGCCAGCCGCCGGGGCGTCTCGCACGTGTGCGTCCCCGCCGGGACCAGGAACCACTTCGCGCTCGACCTCGGCCTCGACCGCAACGACGTGGTGGGCGCGCTGGACGCCTTCGGCGACGGGGTCGAGCGCACGATCGACCTGGCCGCGGTCAACGGCCGCGTGTTCGTGAACAACGCGTCGCTCGGGCTGTACGCCAAGGTGGTTCAGTCCGCCGAGTACCGCGACGCCAAGGTCGCGACGATCAGCTCCATGCTGCCCGATCTGCTCGGCAGGGACGCGGCCCCCCTCGACCTGCGGTTCACCGGGCCCGATGGCGCCGACGTCCCGGCCGCCCAGCTGATCCTGGTCTCGAACGATCCTTATCAGCTCGATCACATCGGCGGCCGGGGGACGCGGGAGCGGCTTGACGGCGGCGTGCTCGGGATCGTCGCGGCCAGGATCGGCGATGCCGCCGACGCCAGGCAGTTCGTAGCGCTCGAGGCCGCCGGCCAGGTCCGCCGCTTCCCCGGCTGGCATGAGTGGAGCGCGCCGCGGTTCGAGGTCAGCTCGGGCTCCCCGGTGGAGATCGGGATCGACGGCGAGGCGCTGCTGATGGATCCCCCGCTGGTCTTCGAGTCCCGGCCGCGCGCACTCCGGGTCCGGCTGCCCCGCCACGCCGCGGCGCAGTCCCCGGCGGCGATGACCGTGCACCTGCTGTCCGGCTCCACGATCACGCAACTGGCCCGGGTGCTGGCCGGCCGCTGACGATCCAGCCGGACCAGGCCCCGTGGTTAGCCGGCCGGGTCGTACCAGGTATCCCGGCCCCCCAGCAGCCGGTCGGCCTCCGCCGGGCCCCAGCTGCCCCTGGCGTAGGGGTGCACGGGCGTGACGTCGTCCAGCACCGGGTCGACGACCTCCCAGGCCGCCTCGACCGTGGCCTGCGAGGCGAACAGCCAGTTATCCCCGTCCAGGGCCGCGCCGATCAGCCGGTCGTACGGGCGCTGGTCTGCCCCCGACTCCCCGGCGAACGTCAGCTCCTCGGGCTGCGGCTCCAGCCCGGCGCCAGGCTTCTTACCGGCCAGCTCATAGGCGACCGCCGTCTCGGGCCAGACCCGGAACCGCAGCGAGTTGCGGACCGCGAACGGCTCGATCCCGAACACGTCGTGCGGCGGCCGCTTGAACTTGATGTCGATCTCGGTCGCTGTGACCGGCAGGCACTTCCCGGCCCGGATCAGGATCGGAACGCCCGCCCAGCGCCAGGTGTCGGCGGCGAGCCGGACCGCGACGAAGGTCTCCGTTGTCGACTTCGCCGCGACTCCGGCCACCTGGAGGTAGCCCTCATACTGGCCGCGGACGCAGTCCTCCGGCTCCAGCGGCCGCAGCGCGGAGATCGCCCGCGCCTTGTCGTCCCGCCACGAGCTCAGGCCGTGGCCGGCCGGCGGCTCGGCCAGGATGGTGGCCAGGACCTGGAGCATGTGGTTCTGGAGCACGTCCCGGATCGCGCCGGTCCGGTCGTAGAACGCGCCGCGGGTGGAGACGTCGAACGCCTCGGCCATCGTGATCTGGATGCGCTCCACGTAGTTCCGGTTCAGCAGCGGCTCGAGCACGGAGTTGGCGAACCGGACAAACAGCACGTTCTCCACCGGGTCGAACGCCAGCCAGTCGTCGACCCGGAAGATCGCCTCCTCGGGGAAGTACTTGTGCATGGTGTCATTCAGCCGCCGCGAGCTGGCCAGGTCGGTGCCGAACGGCTTCTCCACCATCACCCGCGCGCCGGAGGTGCGCCCGGCCGAGGCGATCCCCTCGGCGATCCGCCCGAACAGCAGGGGCGGCACCTCCAGGTAGAACAGCAGCCGGCCGCTGGGCCCGACCGCGTCCGACATCGCCTTGTAGGTGGCGTCGTCACCCAGGTCCCCGTCGACGTAGTGCAGCAGCCCAAGCATCTTCTGCGCGGCCGGGGCGTTCGGGTCCATGTGGTTGAGCTCCAGCGAGGCCTCCGCGTAGTTGCGGAACTGCTCCAGGCCCCAGCCGCTCTTCGCGACCCCGACCACCGGCACGTCCAGCACACCGCGCTGGACCAAGCCGACCAGCGCCGGGAACGTCTCCAGCTTGGCCAGGTCGCCCGTGGCCCCGAAGATCACCAGCGCGTCGACTCCGTCTGCCGCCATCTCAGCTCCCTAACCCGGTGTGCTCACTGGTTCGTGGGCGCGCACGCCTCACATCATTCCAAGGGAATGGTGGCCGGGTGCGACCCAAGGCGACAGAACGACAACCCCTCCTTTGAACGCCGCCGGCTTCGAGGCCCGCTATAAGCGGGTACGGCGGCTACCGGCGTGCTGCGCAGGCTGCGGTGACGCCTCGAAGTCCCGCGGTGGGTTCCGGTGTGGTTCCGGCTGGACCGACGGCGCGCCGCGCCGGGTCACGAAACGGGGGCGCGGCTATCGGTGGGCGCGTTCTGCCACGCGTCGGCGCCGGCGGCGGCCGCGGCCTTCGCCTGCGCCAGCTTCTGCCTCGCGAGCTCGCTCGGCGGCACATCCATCGCGCTGACCCACTTCCGGAGCGCCGACAGCAGGTGGAAGCCGCCGACCGCGACGCCCACCAGGGCTATCAGGCCGCCGACCCCGATCAGCGTCGCCCCCGATACCAGCGGGCCGGACCTGACCTGCAGCCCGCCGTTGGTCTTGGTTGTGTCAGTCATGGCTCTGACTGTGTCCGCGCGGGAGTGGCCGGGCATCATCCCCCCCGGGTGATTGCCGGGGCTTCCTCATCACCCCGCACGAGTGATGCGCCGCAGGTCCCGGGCCTACATCGTGAGCCGGACGAGCGGATAACGACCCATGGGCTAGGGACAACGAGGTGAGGATTGTGGAGCGTTACCCCAACATCAGCGAGCACGGGCTGATCGGCGACCTGCAGACGGCCGCGCTGGTGACGACCAGCGGCTGCGTCGACTGGCTCTGTGCCCCCCGGTTCGACTCGCCCAGCGTGTTCGCGTCGCTGCTCGACGCCGACAAGGGCGGCTACTGCTGGATCAGGCCGGACCGGGACGACTACGTCACACGGCAGCTGTACCTGCCCGACACC
>DASYXX010000503.1:0-5134 GCA_035934395.1 Streptosporangiaceae bacterium | reverse complement strand
GGCGTGTTCCCCGCCATCGTCCAGCCCCACGGGTAGTTGTTGTGCGTGAGCGGCCCGCCGATCTCACCGAGGCGGGCGAGCATCTCCTCGTTCGGGGCGGGGTCGAGGTTCACCATGCGGACGTCGTTGATCGACCCGGAGGCGCCGCCCTCGGCGCTGGCCCCGTTGTCGGAGACCACCACGACGATCGTGTTGTCCAGGTCGCCGGTGTCCTCGAGGAAACCGAGCACGCGCCCGATCTGCTCGTCAGCGTGCGACAGGAATCCCGCGAAGCATTCCATGAAACGGGCCGCGACCGCGCGTTCCCGCTCGCCGAGGGAATCCCAGGCCGGGACCCAGTCCGGCCGCGGGGATAGTACCGTCGTCCGCGGGACCAGGCGCGCGGACAGCTGGCGCTCGAACGTCCGCGCGCGCCAGGCGTCCCAGCCGAGGTCGAAGCGCCCGCGGTAGTGCTCGCGCCAGCGCGGCGGGGGCTGGTGCGGCGAGTGGCAGGCACCGGTCGCCAGGTACAGGAAGAACGGCTTGCCCGGGTCGACGGCGCGCAGGTCGGCGATGAACTCGATCGCGTGGTCGGCCAGGTCCTCGGTGAGGTGATAACCGTCCTGCATCGACGCGGGCGGGCGGACCGAGTGGTTGTCGTGGTACAGGGCCGGCACGAACTGGTGCGTCTCGCCGCCGTGGAAGCCGTACCAGCGGTCGAAGCCGCGGGCGAGGGGCCAGGTGGCGCGCGAGGCAGCCATGTTCGTCTCGTCCTCGGGGGACAGGTGCCACTTCCCGACGGCGTAGCTGGCGTAGCCGGCCGCGCGCAGGACCTCGGACAGGTAGCCGTTCTCGCGCGGCGGCCTGCCCCAGTAGCCGGGAAAGCCGATGGCCAGGTCGGCCACCCGCCCCATGCCGCTGCGGTGGTGGTTCCGCCCGGTCAGCAGGCACGCCCGCGTCGGCGAGCACAGCGACGTGGTGTGGAAGTTCGCGAGCCGGACCCCGCGGGCGGCCAGGCCGTCGATCACGGGCGTCTCGATGTCGGAGCCGTAGCAGCCGAGCTGCGCGTAGCCGACGTCGTCGAGCACCACCAGAAGCACATTGGGCGACCCGGGCGGCGGGGCTGGCTCGGGCGGCCACCAGGGCACCGAGTCGCGCCAGTCTCGGCCGATCCGGCCGCCAAATTCCGGTTCCAAGTCCTGCGGCCCCTCTCCGCGTGCTGCCTGGCGGTTTTACCGCCCCGGCCCAGCTGTGACGGTACCTGGCCTGCCTCGCGGAGTTACGTTAAAGCTCATAAGGGTTTTGACGGTTTTTTCCCGGCCACAGCCGTCGGAATCGCCGCGGTGGGCCTGGTCATCGTCGTCGGGAAAGGCGGGCTTCTCGTCCGCAGGGACCTGGTGTTGCGCCTGGTCGCCAGGCTTCATGACCCCCTTGGGAACCACGCCAGCGCCCCCGGGCCGCCGCATGTCTCCCGCAGAACGTCCTTTCCCCGGGATGGCACGCTGCTAGTCGCCGTGGCGCGCGTCCCACTCGTCGGCGAGCATCGCGAAGTCGAGCTCGGTGGTCCACTCGCCCTTGAAGAACTCGTTGTCGACCAGGCGGGCCTCCTGCCGCATGCCCAGCCGCCTGGCCAGTCGCACCGATGGCTGGTTGCGCTCATCGATCCGCGCGATGATGCGATGCAGGCCAAGATGCTCGAATCCGAGCCGCAGCATCACGGTCGCGGCCTCGGTGGCATAACCGCGCCCGGCCAGGAGCGGATTGAGCACGTAGCCGATTTCCCCGCCGGCGTGCTCGCGGCTGTGCCAGAACAGCATCACGTCACCGGCGAGCTCACCCGTCTCGCGCACCTCCGCGCCGAGCGTGAGCGACTGTCCCTCATCGGTGAGCTCCGTGCGTGCCCACGGCCCCGCGAGCCGCTCGATGACGTCGTGGCGGCTCATCGGCTCGAACGGCACGTACCGGGCGACGTCCTCGCGGCCGCGGTAGGCGAGCAGGGCGTCGGTGTCGCCGGCGGCCAGCGGGCGCAACAGCAGCCGTTCGCTGCGGACGGGATAGCCGGGACGCAGCGACCTGGGGCGGGGTCCGGACACGCCGGCCATCCTGCCACGCCGGCACCGTGCGCCCTGCTGGTGCGGTGCCGTTTCGTGCCGGAGCTTCGCTGGGCGTTAGCCGTCGGCTATCATGATCGTTCCGGCTTTTCCTTCGTTTGGTGATCACATTTCGGGGCATATCCGCCGTGAAATTGGCTGGAACGGAGGAAAGGTGGTGATGATCAAGGAAGACGAACTCGGCGGATCCGGGCATTCTTGAGGCCATGGACAAGCGTCTTCGGTTCATGAGGGACCTCATCGAGCCCATGCGGATAGCGCCGGGGAGCACCGTCACGCTGAGCCGTGACCATGATCCGGCCGCTACCGGGCAGGTAACCCGGCCGGAGGCCGACGACCTGCTCACACAGGGCACAGAGCTGCTCGCCGAGCATCAGGACCGGCTTGCCGCCCAGAACGCCCGTGCCCTGCTGGTCGTGTTGCAGGGGCTGGACGCCTCGGGCAAGGACGGCACGGTCAAGCACGTGATGAGCGGGGTCAACCCGCAGGGCGTCGCCGTCCACAGCTTCAAGGAGCCGACGGCGGAGGAGCTCGGCCACGATTTCCTCTGGCGCTACCAGGTCGCGCTGCCCGGCCGGGGGAGGATCGGCATCTTCAACCGCTCTCACTACGAGGAGGTCCTGGTCGTTCGCGTGCACCCGGAGCTGCTGGCCGGGGAGAACGTGCCGGCGGCGGCCGGGAAGCGCGATGTCTGGGCCGAGCGCTACCGTGACATCAACGACTGGGAGCGTTATCTCGTCGGCAACGGCATTCACATCGTCAAGATCATGCTCAATCTGTCCTGGCGGGAGCAGGGCAGGCGATTCCTCGAGCGCATCGATCACCCGGAGAAGAACTGGAAGTTCTCGGCCAGCGACGTCCGCGAGCGCCGCTACTGGGACGATTACCAGCGGGCTTTCGACGAGATGCTGACCCGCACCAGCACGCGGTGGGCCCCGTGGTACGTCGTTCCGGCCGATCACAAGTGGTTCGGCCGCCTGGCCACGGCCGCGATCGTCGTGCGGGCGCTGAGCGCGGTCAACCCCGAGTACCCCCCGCCCGACCCGGCCGCCGCCAAGGAGATGGCGCAGGCCAGGACGGAGCTCGAGGCTGAGCTGGCCGGCAACCGGCGCTAGGCGGCCGCCCTGGTCAGCGGGCGGCGGGCCCGCTGGCGTCGCCCAGCCGCAGCATTGTCCAGAGCGCCCCGTAGGGCCCCTCGGTGAGACCTAGCTGCGCGCACAGGGCCCGGACCTTGGCGAGTGAGGCGGTGGTCTGCGCGCGATGGTGCGGGTTGCGGGTGTAGGCCTGGGCGATGACTTGCCTGGGGATCTGGTACTTCGCGACGAGCTGCGGTGACGGCCTGAGCATCATCTGGGCCAGCGAGCCGAGGATGAAGGGTGCGGCGACGGCCAGCCTGAAGCGGCGGACCCGGGACAATCCCGGAACGGTGCGCTTGAGGTAGTGCCTAGCGAACGAGAGATGGCGCGCTTCCTCGGTAACGTGAATGCGCATGATCCGCTCGAGCAGTGGGTGGATCTCCCGCCCGGATCGCAGCTCCCGGCGCTGTACGTAGTCGATGGGGTCCTCGCCGCCCAGGACGAACAGGAAGAAGAGCTGCGGGAAGCGGCGGCCGAGCTTGATGATCCGCCTGCTTCCGAACCTGTGGACCGGGTTCAGGCCGGCCGCGTCCAGGCCGCTGCGGTTGACGAACTCCTGGAACATCAGCGAGTGCTGCGCTTCCTCGATGATCTCGTGGTAGGCATACCGGAACTCGGGCGAACGGTTGGGCAGGGTCGAGGTGAACTCCAGCAGGCCGCGCTTGAGGATGCTCTCGAAGACCAGCCCGATCTTCATCTTGCTGGCGATCAGGTCGCAGCCCAGCCGGGCCCGGGTGGAGGCGGGCAGCTGCCGGTACCAGCTCGTCTCGCCCAGCGGGTCGTCGGCGGGCAGCTCCCAGCGCGGGTCCTCGGGATCCAGCGCCAGCCGCGGGCTGTCCCAGTCGATGTCGGCGTAGGCGTCGAAATGGCGGTGGACCGACTGGTGGTTGAGCCGGTCCAGGAGTGACAGCCACGCCCGGTCGGGTTCGTTCGCTTCCGTCTGCGGGTTGAGGATGTCAGGGGTCGCCACGGGTCGTACCTCCCTCGGGTGCGGGCATGGCGGTTCCCAGCAGCGTCTTGAACGCCGCGATGACGTCGGCGACCGGCGTCGGCTCGTAGCCGGGGATCAGGCGGCCCAGCGCGCACCCCCCCAGCAGCGCGTACACGAGGCCGAGGCCGACCCGGGCCAGGTCCGGCCGGGCGGCCACCTCGTCGGCGAACAGCTCGCGGAATATGCCCTCGCTGCCCGACATGAACTCGCGGTCGAGCCGGACCACCGCGTCGGCGAGGGCCGGGTCGCACCGCGCGGCGACCCACAGCTCGAGCCACGCGATGAACGCCGGGCCCGAGAACATCGACCAGAGCAGGTCAATGCCGGCCTCGGCGCGGTCGGCGCCCGGCTCGAGGTTCGCCATCGCCTTGCGGAACTCCGCCTGCCGCCTCTCGAACAGGTGCCCGACGGCCGCGCACAGCAGGTCGGCCTTGGTCGGGAAGTGGTGCAGCAGCGCGCCGGCGGACACGCCGGCGCGGTGCGCGACCTCGGTGGTGGTGGTCCCGCCGAAGCCCTGGCTGACCAGGCACTCGACGGTCGCCTCCAGCAGCGCGGCCCGCGTCGCCGCAGAGCGCTCGGCCTGGGTGCGCCGCCGGGCTTGTGCGCTCGTCATGTCCGCATTGTTCCATAGAAAAAAGAAACCGTCCATACTTCTTGTAAGTTGCCGATAGGCGATCACCGGCATCGGCGGCGATCACCGGCATCGGCGGCGGTCACGCCACCGGCACCGGCGGTCGGCGGCGGCGGCCACCGGCACCGGCGGCAGCTGCATCGGCGGCACATGTGCGGGGCCGCGGAGCCCCCGGGCGATTGTGGTCGATGGCCCATGGGTGCGTTTCCTGTGGAGTGAGGGGTCTGGCCCGGGCTGGGGTGGCTGGGTTGTCTGGGCGGGCGCATGGTGAGGGCTCCGTCCCGTT
>DASYXX010000499.1:0-1710 GCA_035934395.1 Streptosporangiaceae bacterium | reverse complement strand
TCACCGTCCGGGGTCCTGATCTCCTCGCCCACGATGACCCGGGCGCCGAGGCCCTGCCGGACGGCCGCCTCGGCGGCGGACGTCTCGTTGTGATCGGTGATGCAGACGACGTCGATCCGGTTCCGCGCGACCCGCTCCGCGAGCTGGTCCAGGGTGGTCACTGCGTCGCCCGACGCGACGGTGTGCAGATGGCAGTCGACCCGGACCCAGCCCGCCGCTGTCACCTGGCCCTCGGGGCGGCGACGCCGAGCTCGGCGAGCAGGTCTTGGGAGTAGGCGACCCGGCCGGTCATGCTCCTCGGGTCGCGGTGGCACAGCATCAGCGCGGCCTCGGCCATCACTGCGGGCGGCTCGGCCTCGGGATTGTCCCAGGTCGTCAGGTGATGGAAGACCGTGCCGGCGGTGGGGACCACCCGGTTCGGCGACAGCGCGTTGACCGCGATGTTGTCCGCGTAAAGCTCGGCGGCGAGGCCAGTCGAGAACCGCTCGAGCGCCGCCTTGCACATCCCGTAGACCGTGCCGCCCTGGGTCGCCCTGGCGGTCGGCGGCATGGCCGGGTGCCGGGCCGCCCCGGACGAGATGTTCAGGATCCAGCCCGCGCCCTTCTCCCGCATGGCGGGCAGCACGAGCGTGGCCAGGTGAACCGGCGCCTGCACCTGGACCTCGAACATCAGGGCGTACCGGCGCGGCGCGAAGTCCTCGATCCGTGCGAAGTACGTAACGGCCGCGTTGCTCACCAGGATGTCCGGCGGCCCGAGCTGGCGCGTCGCCTCCTGGATCAGCCGCGCCCGGTCCGCCGGCTCGGCCAGGTTGGCCTCGATCGCCGCCGCGGTCCCGCCGGCCGCGCGGATCTGCCCGACGGTCTCGCCGATCGTGCCGGGGAACGGCGACTGGCCCGGCTCCGTGGTCCGCGCCGCCACCGCCACCGCCGCGCCCTCGGCCGCGAACCTCCGCGCGATCTCGGCCCCGATGCCGCGGCTGGCCCCGGTGACGATCGCGACCCTTCCGTCCAGCACTCCCATGCGGCTCGCTCCCACGTGAGGTTGGCCGACGCTCTAGAGCATGATACTAGAAGCAGGTTCTGTTATATATAACCTCGCCCCGCATGGGCGGCCCGGCGACTTTATATAACGCCGGTCCGCCGCGCGCATACCGCACGCCGAGCGCCGTTCCGTTATGAATCCATGATCGCCTTGCGCTGGGCCCCGTCGACCGGGATGTGGGCACCGTTGATAAAGGCTGCCCGTGGCGAGGCCAGGAACGTCACGAGCGCGGCCACCTCGCCGGGCTCGCAGATCCGGCCGATCGGGATCGAGCGCTCCGCGAGCTCGTGCGCGCGGTCCTGCGTCACGCCTTTATCGCGGGCGAACGCCTTCTCGAGCATGTCCCACCGGTCGGTGTTGACCGGCCCGGGATTGACCGTGTTAATACGGATCCCGTAACGCCCGTACTGCTCGGCCACGGAGGACGCGAAGTTGATGTCGGCCGCGTTGGCCACGCCCGCGGTCATCTCCCAGTAGCTCGGCTTCAGGCCGTCGTTGCCGACGACCAGCACGATCGCGCCCTCGCCGCGTTCGCGCATGTGCCCGATGACGGCGCGGACCGACCTGACGTACCCCATGAACTTCAGGTTGAGGCTCGCCTGCCACTGCTCCTCGGTAAGCTCCTCCAGCAGCCCGCCGGGCGAGCTGCCCGCGCAGGTGACCAGGAT
>DASYXX010000456.1:0-7456 GCA_035934395.1 Streptosporangiaceae bacterium | reverse complement strand
GCGAATCCCGCATCAGCGAACTGAGTCTGCGGCCCGAAACCCGCATCGGCGAACTCCGACCGGGCCAGCCGCGGATCGGGAAGCTCGGGCCGGACGGTGCCAGGGACAGGGAACCCCGGTTGCCCCAGCCGCGGATCAGTGTGCTGCGACCCGAACCGCGGATCAGCGAACTGCAGCGCGCCGGCATCCGCATCGCCGAGCTCGGGCCGGCCGTACCGGGGGTCAGGAAACTCCGGCCGGAGGGAGCCCGGGACCGGGAACCCCGGCTGGCCGTAGCCCGCATGGGGACCCTCCGGCCGGACGTAGCCGGGTTCGGCGCTCTCGGGCTCACCAAGCCGGGGATCGGTGCGCTCCGACCAGTCCGGCCCCGGCCGGGAACGTTCAGGGTCGAGCATTCCTGGCTCTGCGCGCCCGGAGCCGCCGTGGCCGGGATCAGGATGCCCGGGCCAGCCATTCTCTGTGTCGGGCGGAGCTGGCTTCCCGTGGCGGCGAGAACGAGACCGCTCGGTCCGGGCACCGCCGCGACGGGCCTTGTCCTGGCGCTCCTCGCGGCCAGGCTTTGGCCGTGGCTGGCGTCGTTCGCCGGCGCTGCGCCGCTGATCTGGAACGTCGGCCGGCTTGGGCTGCGCCGAGCGGGCTCCGCTCAGATACTCGAACCACTCGTAGTCCGCGTCATCGCCGAAACCGCCTGCGCTGCGCTCCCACTCGCGCTGATAGTCGTCGGCCTCCGGGGCGCCGGGCCTGCTCGCCTGCTGCTGTCGCGCCGAAGCCCGCGGCGCGACGGCCTGCGCAACCGACCCCCGCGACGAGCCGAATCCCTGATCTGCCCCCCATTGCTCCGCATAGCCCTGGCCGTCAGCGTCGTGCCAGCCGGAGTCCTGCCACGGCTGAACGTCCTCGGTTTCCTGCGGCCATCTGCTGCTCATAAGAGTGAGTTACCCCTGACACTGGCGTGGCGTCTTCGGGCAGGCAAGGTCACTACATCATGCGGCAAGATCGGCGCTGCCCGCCACGTAATCGGCAGTGTTGGGGGTCGCGCCCCCCTCCGGCGACCCCTTGCGGCGCACCGTTCCACGACGGATGATCCCGGTAGATGTAGTACGGGGAGGCCGTCGTGGGGACTCGCTACGCCGCGCTGGTCAAGGGGTCTTCGGCGATCTTCCCGCGTGGCTTCCTGTGGCTGATCCCGATCTGGTACGCCGTCGTCGTCGTTGTGATCAAGCTAAAGGTCAGGCCGCCGTCCTGGTCGACCTGGTACGCCCCCTACGCGCTGGGAGCCACCCTGCTGGCCACCCTGACGCTGATCGTGGTCCTGTGGACCATGCGTACCAACGCCTTCGTCGCGGATGAGAGCGGCATCCGGCTGGGACTGCGGGGGGCGGCCCGGCGGCGGCTCGGCCGCAGAAGGCGGGAGAGCACGCACCTGCCGTGGCCGGACGTGCAGCAGCTCAAGATCGCATCCCGGCCGTACGGCGCCCGCCTGGACATCCTGCTGCATCGTGACTCGATGGTCGACCGGCACAATCCCGTCTGGCTGGCGGCGGCCACCGTGCTCACGGTGCTGATACCCCTGGCGTACGTGTTCCGCTCACCTGGCCTGCTCCGCCCGCGCTCGTACAACCCGCCCCGGTACCGGATCAAGCTGCTCGACGTCAGGCCCGACGAGCTGCGCCTGGCCCTGGCTCCGCTGGCCCCGCCCACGGTGGCGATCGCCGTGCGGAGGACCTGGCGCGCCCGGGCTCTCGGCCTGCTGCGCCGCTCCCGGCTGGCCACGGCGGCCTGACCGATCCATCCGCGCACGCCGTATTATCAGCCCACCCACCACGCCCCACCCCACCCGGGTACTGGGGTGAGCAAACCGCAGCACGAGAGGACGCTGGCCCGCAGGAGCGAGCGACGAGGGAAGGCGGTGCCTCACGAGCGCCCCGCAGGCGAGCCGGAAACACTGCGAGCCGTAGGGGCGCGGCGGCGCCTGGACTGAGGAGCGAGGAGCTTGCGACGAGCGACGAGGGAAGGCGGTGCCAGTGAAGGGGGGAGGGGAGGAGGGTGGGGCCCCGAGGTGAGCGGGCGACACTGCGCTTCGGCCGGCTGCTGCACCTCGGCAGCGTGGTCATCGACGTCGTGCTGGATGTTCCGGCGCTGCCGGAACGCGGCGGCGACGTCCTGGCCTCCGCCACGCGGGTGACGCCGGGCGGCGGCTTCAACGTGATGGCGGCCGCGACCGCGCAGCGGCTGCCGGTCGCCTACGCGGGCGCTTACGGCACGGGGCCGTTCGCCGCGCTGGTGCTGGCCGCGCTGCGGGAGGCGCGCATCGAGGTGCTGCTGCCGCCGAGGGCCGGGCTCGACACCGGCTTCGTGGTGACCGTGGTCGACGCCGGGGGCGAGCGGACGTTCGTGACCAGCCGCGGCGCCGAGGCCACCTTGCGGGCCGCGGACCTGGCCGCGGTGCGGGCCGCGGCCGGCGATGCGGTGTACGTGTCCGGGTACGGGCTGCTGGACCCCGGCGGCCCGGCGGCGATCCTCGGCTGGCTGGAGCGGGCGGGTGCGCAGAACGTGGTGTTCTTCGACCCCGGGCCGCTGGTGGGCACCATGCCCGGCGGCGTGCTGGATCGCATGCTACGGCGGGCCGACTGGGTCACCTGCAACGCCCGGGAGGCCGCCCTGATCACCGGCCGCGACGACCCGCTGGCCGCGGCGCGCGCGCTCGCCGGGACCTCACGGGAAGGGCCTGGGCCTGGTGACTCCCGGGAGGGGCGCGGGGGAGCGCTGGTGCGGACCGGCCCGGCCGGGTGCCTGGTCGGCCGGGCCGGAGCCGCGGACCCGGTGCACGTGCCCGGCTTCCGGGTGGACGTGCTCGACACAACCGGGGCGGGCGACACGCACACCGGGACCTTCATCGCCGCGCTGGCCCGGGGCGCGGACGCCCTGGACGCCGCCCGGACCGCGAACGCCGCGGCCGCGCTGTCGGTGACCAGGCGGGGTCCCGCCACCGCGCCGTCCGCGGCCGAGCTGGCGCGGTTCCTCGCCGCCGGCTAGGACCTGCCGTGTCAGCCTCGGGTCAGCCGGCCTCGGGTGACCCGCGCCGCCGCCAGTCCTCCTCCTCGGCGCGGCGCTGCTGCAAGATGATCTGGTCGCGCAGGTCGACCAGGTCCTCGCCGTGGACCATCACCGGGGGCGTGGCGCCCCGGATCCGGGCGTGCCAGAGCCGGTCGATGCCCTGCCACGCCTCCCAGCCGGGAAACTCGCCGGCGATCTGAGCCACATCGTTGTCGGTATCCATGGGGTCGATCATACAGCTATGTCAAGCCATGTTAAGCAATGGCTTGTCTGGTTTCCGCATGTCGCAGCCGGTTAAGTTACCCGCGTGAAGATCGAGATCGACCCGAGCTCGCCGGTCCACCCCTACCAGCAGCTCGCGAACCAGCTGCGGGCGATGATCTCGTCCGGCGAGATCACGAACCAGCTGCCGTCGATCACCAAGCTCACCGAGTCAACCATGCTGGCCGTCGGCACGGTCCGCCGCGGGATCGACATCCTGGTCAAGGAAGGCCTCGTGGAAACCGTACCGGGCCGCGGCACGTTCGTCATCGACCGGCAGGCGTCGAAATCGCGGCCGGCGGGCGCTCGCGAGGGCGGTTCCCGCCCTCCGGCGGGGCGGACGCGCTCGACCGACGTTCCGCGCCCGCACGGCCACGTCCGCCACTGACGCGGCCCTGGCCTCCGTCGTGAAATACCGGGAGATCCGCGAGCTAATCCGGCTGCGGCCCGTCGAGCTGGACCGCGACCGGCGGGTGGTCTCCCGGTGCCATGACCTCGCCGACCTCAGGCGTGCCGCCCGCAGGCGGCTGCCGGGGCCGGTGTTCGGCTACATCGACGGTGCCGCCGACGACGAGATCACGCTGCGCGCCAACCGCGCGGCGCTGCGCCGGTGGCAGTTCCGGCCGCGCGTGCTGCGCGACGTCTCCGAGCCCGACCTCAGCGCGTCGCTGCTGGGCCGGGGGTTCTCGGCGCCGATCGGGCTCGCCCCGGCCGGCTACCCGCGGATGATGCATCCCGACGGGGAGCTGGCCGTGGCCCGGGCCGCGGCGTCCCGCGGCCTGCCCTACGGCCTGTCGACGTGCGGGACGGTCACGATCGAGGAGCTGGCCGCGACCGGGCACCGCGACCTGTGGTTCCAGCTGTACGTGCTGCGCGACCGCAAGCTCAGCCACGCGCTGATCGACCGGGCCGCGGCCGCCGGCTACCGGGCCCTGGAGGTCACGGTCGACACGCCGGTCGGCGGGCGGCGCACCCGGGACCTGCGGTCCGGCCTTACGATCCCGCCCGAGCTCACCGTCGGCACGGTGCTCGACATCGGGATGCATCCCGGCTACTGGATGTCGATGCTGCGCGGCCCGGCGCTCAGGTTCGCCAGCCTCAACACGCCAGGCGCCGAGGTGGCCACCTCGATCGCCGACATCACCTCGCTGTTCGATCCGAGCCTGACCTGGGCTGACCTCGAGGACATCCGCGCGAGGTGGCCGGGCATGCTACTGGTGAAGGGCCCGCTCGGCCCGGCGGACGCGGCCCGCGCGGTGGCGGCCGGGGCCGACGGCATCCACCTGTCCAACCACGGCGGCCGCCAGCTCGACCGCTGCGTCCCGACCATCGACCTGGTGCGGCCGGTACGCGAGGCGGTCGGCGAGGACGTCGCCGTGCTCGTCGACTCGGGCATCCGCCACGGCGCCGACGTCGCCGTCGCGATCGCGCGCGGGGCCGACATGTGCGTGGTCGGCCGCGGGTACCTGTACGGCCTCGCCGCCGCCGGCCAGCTGGGCGTCGAGCGCGCCATCGACCTGCTGGTCGAGCAGCTGCGCCGCACCATGCAGCTGCTCGGCGTGATCACGATCGCCGAGCTGCGGCGAGGCGGCGACGAGCTGGTCGTCGACCCGCGATGACCACCAGGCGCGTGCTGATCTCAGGCGGCACGAGCGGCATCGGGTACGCGTGCGCGGAGCGCCTCGCAACGCGCGGACAGGCGGTATGGGTGCTCGGCTCCAGCGACGAGACCGTGGTCGCGACCCGGGCCCGGCTGCCGCTGGCGGGCGCCGCCGCGTGCGACGTCTCCGACGAGGTGCAGGTCGAGGCGGCCGTGGCCGCCGCCGCGAGCGAGCTGGGCGGGCTCGACGGCGTGTTCGTCAACGCCGGCATCGACGACCAGGGCGTGCCCGCGAGCGAGCTCGACGCCACTGGCCTGCGGCGCGTCCTCGACGTCAACGTGGTAGGCGCGTTCCTGGTCGCCCGGGCGGCGCTCCGGTCACTTCGCCGGCCTGGCGCCGTGGTCCTCAACGCCTCGGTCAATGCCATCCGCCCGGAACGGGACTTCCTTGACTACAACGCGAGCAAGGCCGCGGTGGTCTCGATCGCGAAATCGCTCGCGCTCGAGCTGAGCGGACAGGGCGTGGCCGTGACCGCCCTGTGCCCCGGCTACTTCCCGACCCGGATGACCGCGCCGTTCCTTGACGACGAGTCCACCCGGGCGGAGCTGCTGGCCCGGATCCCGGCCGGCCGGTTCGGGAGCCTCCCGGAGATCGCGGCCGTGGTGGACTTCCTGCTCAGCCCCGACGCCGCGTACATGACCGGCAGCGTCGTCTCGCTGGACGGCGGCTCGAGCGTCTGAATTTTCGTAACGCCTGCCACGCATTAACCTGTAATGTGCGCTCACACCAGCTGCTCCTGCTGCACGGGCAGCCCGGCTCGGCGGCGGACTGGCGGAGGGTGCAGGCGCGGCTCCCGGCTCCGCTCCAGGCCGTCGCCATCGACCGGCCCGGGTACGGCTCCAGCCCGCGGGCCGCGGCCGGATTCGCCGGGAACGCCCGCGCGGTCGTCGACGTGCTGGACGCCCGCAGCATCTCGCAGGCGGTGCTGGTCGGGCACTCCTACGGCGGCGGGGTGGCGCTATCGGCGGCGAGCCTGGCCCCGGACCGGGTCGAGGCGGTGGTCCTGCTCGCGAGCGTGGGCCCAGGGTGCCTGAACGCCGTGGACCGGCTGATGGCCGCGCCTGGGACGGGTCTGCTCTGCGCGATGATCGCCGTGGCGCTGACCCCGTGGATCCCCCGCGGCGACCACCACCCGCTCTGGCGCACGTTCCTCACCGAGCAGCGGGCCCTGGTGCGGGAGGTCGACCAGCTCACGTCCGTCCTGCCGCGGATCCGGGTGCCGGTGCTGCTGCTCGCCGATCCGCGCGACATCGTCGTGCCCGTCGCGACCGCGCGGCGGCTGGAGGAGGCCTTGCCCGAGGCCAGGCTCCAGCTGATCAGGGGATCGGGTCATGACCTGCCGCGGCGAGCGCCGGGCCGGGTCGCCAACGCGATAGCGGGATTCCTCGCGGCGCTCGACGCCGACCACAGCTCGGCTGGCCATGGGCCCGGATAGCGCTCCGTTGCGCCACCGGGAACCCACGGCGTCGCCCGGGGCGATCCTCGGGCCGGTGTGCTAGAGCTTGGTCATCTTGGCGTAGGGCGCAGTGATCCGTTCCTTCTGAGTGCCGAAGTCGACCAGGACCGCGACTTCGTCCTCGACACCGATGACTACGCCAAGTCCGTACCTGTCGTGCGTCACCTGATCGTTCAGCGCGTACTGCTCGACCGGCCGGACTACGGGTGGTGTGTTGAAAGGACTTCCTGGCAGATAGCGCCGGGCCGCGGCGCGGGACGGTTTCATCATTTACAAGTATGCGCGACCTGGCACGACTTTGTGTGCATGTTCTTACACGACGCGCACATCATGGGTGGCCGCGTCCGACGCGGCGAAGCCCAGCAGCCGGGCGCCTTCCTCGGCCACCGCGGCCGCCTGCCGGGGGCTGAGCGGCGTGAACGGCTCGACCCACAGCAGCGCGGCGTCGGCCCCGCCCTCCCGCCCTCGGGTGATCCTCCAGGTCGCCTGCCAGAACCCGTCGACCAGCACGGTGCCGCGGGTCCCGCCGGGGCCCGGGGGCAGCGGCACGCTGCGGCGGGCCAGGATGACCCGGGCGCGGTCGGCGTGGGAGAGCAGGAGGTTGTCGTACTCGGGCAGGAACCGCGGCGGCGCCTGCGTGTCCGGGTCCGGCCGGGGGGCGTCGGGCAGGTCGAGCAGCTCACGGCCGTCGGCGTCGCGGAACGCGCGCAGCCGCGGGCGCAGCCGCTCGGCGACCTCCCGGAGGCCGGTCAGCCCGGACCAGGTCGCCGCGTCCTGGACGGTCGCGGGCCCGAACGCCGCCAGGTACCGCAGCACCAGCCCGTCAGGGCCGTCGCAGGGCAGTGTTTCGCGGCCGCCGCCCAGCCAGGCCTCTGTCGTGGTGAACGCGGCCGGCCCGGCGCTGCCCCAGATCCCGCGCGGCGGGACCTGGACCGTCGGCACGTGATAGGTGACGGCGTAGGCCAGCGAGGCCGGGTCGCGCCCCGGCCAGCGCCCGGCCAGCAGCCAGCCGAGCTCGGCG
>DASYXX010000450.1:0-1892 GCA_035934395.1 Streptosporangiaceae bacterium | reverse complement strand
GGGATCCGCTTGCGGTGCCCGTCCAGCTTGCCGACCTCGACCTCGGTGCCGATCTCGGAGTACTCGATCGCCATCCGGCACAGCGCGATGTTCTTGCGCAGGATCGGTGACCGGGTGCCGCTGGTGATCACGCCGACCTGGGAGCGGCCGAGGTGCACGCAGTCCCCGTGCCCGCCGGTCTGGTTCCCGTCCAGCTCCAGGCCGACGAGCGTGCGCTGCGGCGAGGCCTTGCGCCGCAGCAGCGACTCACGGCCGACGAAGTCGTCTTCCTTGGTCTTCAGCGGGACCGTGAACCCGATGCCGGCCTCGAACGGGTCGACCTGGTCGCAGAACTCATACCCGGCGAAGATCAGCCCGGCCTCGATCCTGAGCATGTCCAGTGCGTCGAGCCCCAGCGGCGTCAGGCCAAACGAGGATCCGGCCTCCCACACCGCGTCCCACAGCGCCGCACCGTCGCGCGGATGGCACCACAGCTCGTAGCCGAGCTCGCCGGTGTAGCCGGTGCGCGAGACGACCAGGGGCAGGCCGTCGAGCCCGCCGATCCGGCCGATCGCGAACCGGAACCAGCCCAGATCACCGAACGCCGGCTGCGTTGGCGGGGTCCAGATGAGCTCGCGCAGCAGGTCGCGGGACTTCGGGCCCTGCACGGCGAGGTTGTGCAGGTGATCGGTGGAGTGCTTGACCCACACCTGGTCGAGCCCCAGCCGCCCGGCGAGCTGGCGCAGCCAGACCCCGTCGTGCTCGTCGCCGCCGACGAACCGGAACCGGTCGGCGCCAAGGCGGAACACCGTGGCGTCGTCGAGCATGCCGCCGGTCTCATTGCACACCGCGGTGTAGACGACCTGGCCGTCGGCCAGCTTCCTGATGTTGCGGGTGACCGCGGCCTGCAGCAGCGCCTCCGCGTCCGGGCCCACGACCTCGAACTTCCGCAGCGGGGACAGGTCCATGACCACCGCGCCCTCGCGGCAGGCCCAGTACTCGTCGACCGCGCCATGGTTGTCGAAGCTGGTCGGCAGCCAGTACCCGCGGTACTCGGTGGTCCGCCGGGTCAGCGCCGACCAGCGCGGCTGGAACGCGGTCTCGCGGGTGAGCTTCGGCTCGGCGTCGGGGGTGACGCGGTGCGCGATCGCCATGGAGAACCTCCGCTCGGCCGGGTAGACGCGGACGTGGACGTCGGTCGGCGTCCAGGCGTTCGCGGGGTCGATGTCGTCGGGGCACGCCGACGACGCGCAGACCAGGTCGGTCATCGCCCGCAGCAGCACGTAATCGCCCGGCCGGGACCACGGCTCGTCGAAGAAGAGCTGGTTGGCCTCGTTGAAGAACGTGTTGTAGAAGAAGTTCAGCGCCGGCCAGCCGCGCCGGGCCGCGATGCCGAACCGGGCGAGCTGCCCGTTGAAGTTGTCGGTGCAGTTCACGTGGCCCGGGTAGCCCATGTCCTCGTAGTACTTGGCGTTGCAGGCCAGCGCGAACGTGTCGTGCCGGCCCACGGTGTCGCGCACCACCTCGACCAGGGGATGCATGTCCTGGTCGAAGAACTTCCCGGACAGGCCGGGCTGCGGGTACGCGTTGCCCGTGAGGTTGCGGGTGGTGGTCGCGTCCAGGCCGCGCTCGACGCCCCCGGCCAGCCGCCGCGAGTCGAACGCGAGGAAGTCCGAGCACTGCCGGCCCTCGACGTCGATGACCTGGATGTACTGCCCGGCCTCGACCTGGTAGGCGAGCGCGGTCGAGGAGTCCACCCGCAGGTCGAGCACCGGATCGGCCAGCGGCGCCGGCAGCACGGGCTCGTGCGGCGGCCGCGGCCGCGCCCGCCGCACCTCGACCAGCAGGTCAGACGGCGGGTTGTCCTCGCCCACGGCCATCAGCCCGCCGGGCGCCGCGACCACGCAGGTCAC
>DASYXX010000425.1:0-6494 GCA_035934395.1 Streptosporangiaceae bacterium | reverse complement strand
TAAGACCTTCCCTGAAAGGGGACGGCGGAAATGGCGAAAGGAAAGTATTACACTCCGGAATTCAAGGAACAGGCCGTGAAGATGGCGGTCGGCCTGGACTGCACCTACGACCTGCTCCACGCCTTATAGGGCCAGTGCTTCCGGCTGGACGCCCATCCTGACCGGTCGCGGTCAGCATGGCCGCGCCGCGGACAGACGCCAGGTATGACCGCGGCCGGATCGAGGCCCGTCCCGCACGGGGCGCGTCGCCGCACCGGGCTGCCTCACGCACATGTGCCACCACGTCCACGCGGCCGACCAGCGCGACCTACATCTGGCGCTGCCGCAGACCAATGACCACAGCACCGTGCCAGGCCCTGTCATAGCATCGAGTCTCCTGCCGACAGCCGCAAAGATCTGCCGCAGATCAGTCTCACAATGCTCGTGACCAGGCGATACAGTTCCAGGCCGCTAAACTTCGCCGCGAATTCGCCAGGAATAGCGAGCAACAGAAGATCCTGTTAGGCGCGCCTCCAACGAGCCAGATCGAAGAGGGTGTTTCCGTGCATTAGGCGGATATTGTCTGGCAAGCTGCGACTAGGGCCGGCCACAGAGCGTGACATGCCGGTGTGCTGCCGCGCTGGAACGACCCTGTACTCCTCGGTGTGCTCGGGACTGAGAAGGCGCGCGGTATGCATCAGCCAGTGCCAATTCTGTTTTTGCTCGCCTTCCCACGCGGGATCCGTGTAGGGCGGCACATGCCGGGACCGACGGCAGTCGAGGTCGCGGGCTGGGGTCCGGCTGCCGGGGCGGCGGCGGCCGGTGCCCGGGGTTGCGTCGGCCTGCGCGGGGCCGCTGGTTGTCCGGAAGCCGCCGCGCCGGTGTGTGCTGTCTGCGAGCATGAGCGGCATGCTGCGGGTGCTGCGCCTGTGTTCGGTTTTCGAGCCGCGGGACCTGACGCCGGCCTGGGTGGCCTACGATCCGATCGGGGGGATGCAGAACCACGTCGCTGAGCTGACCCGGTGCCTGGACCGGCTGGGCGTTGGTCAGCTGGTGGTGACATCGCGGCTGGCCGGGCCCGCGGACAGGGTCCGGTTCGGGGCTCACGGCCAGGTGATCCGGGCCGGCCTGCGGGTACCGGTGCTGCGGCAGGGCTGGGCGCCGCTGGCGGTGCGGCATGTGCTGGGCACCGGGCGGGTGGATCTGGTCCATGTGCATTGCGGCGAGGATGTGGCCGTGTTGCCGCTGGCCAGGCTCGCGGCGCTCCGCCACGGCTGCCCGGTGGTGGCCACCGTGCATCTGAGCGTGCGCCATGCGCTGCGCCCGGCCACACCGCGCGGTGTGGTCCTGCGGGCGGCCGGCGGCGCGGCAGAGCGGTGGCTGCTGCCCGGCATGGCCGCGGTGATCGCGCTGACCCCGTCGGCCGCGCGGCTGCTGCGCGGCGACGGGATACCGGCCGGCCGCGTGCACGTGATCCCGCCCGGCTACGACCCGGCCCTGTTCGCCGCCGCGGCGGCGGATCCGTTTCCCGGCCTGCCCCGGCCGCGGGTCGCCTACCTGGGGCGCCTGGCGCCGCAGAAAGATGTCGGCACGCTGCTGGAGGCGTTCGCGCGGCTGCCCGCGGGCGCGCAGCTGCTGGTCGTCGGCGACGGCCCGGACCGGCCGGCGCTGGCGCGCCGCGCGCAGCGGTTCGGCAGCCGGGTGCACTTCACCGGCTTCGTGCCGCATGTCCAGGTCCCGGCGGTGCTGCGCAACGTGGACATGCTCGTGCTCCCCAGCTTGTATGAGGACCTCAGCTCGGCGTTGATCGAAGCCATGGCGGCCGGCCTGCCGCTCGTGGCCACCCGGGTGGGTGGCACCGCCGACCTGGTGCACGACGGCGTGAACGGGCTGCTGGTGGCCCCCCGCGATCCCGCCGCGCTCGCCGCCGCCATCAGCCGGGTCCTCGCCGACCCCGCAACGGCCGCCGGGCTGTCGGCGGCCGCGCGCCGCACCGCAGACGCCTACGCCTGGCCCGATCTTGCCCGCAAGGTGCTGGAAATCTACAAGCGCGTGACCGGCCCCGGCCATGACAGCTGAGCGGCAGGCGCCAGGCTCCCGGGCACGCCCGATGCCCAGATCACAACGGCCGCCCCCCGGCCCGCAACCCACCGGCCCCCGCGCGGAACGGCTGGCGATCGCCCCGAACCGCACGCCCCCGGCGGGACCGCGGTACACCGGATCGCCGATTCCGGGCGGCTGTCAGCTGCGCTGACAGCGCGGGTGGCCGCGCGCAGATCAGCATGTTCTTTGCGACGTGAGGTCGCACGTTGTGAGTGAGTACGTCGAAGGAGGCTGGCTGATGCCAGAGACGTAATCCAGGCAGTCTCCAGGCCTGTTCTGAGCGGTTCAGAGTCGCGCGGGTGGCAGCATGCAGATCTTCCAGATCTGGGCGCCGACGGTGCTCGTAAATGCGGCAGCATCTGCATCAGGGATCGTCGGCGACGATCGCTATGAAGCCTGGACCGGTGCGGCGACGCGCGAGGTCATTTGCATCCGAAGCGTGTGTGAGACTCGCCACCCTGGCCGTCGGCGATGAGGCGGCCGTAGGTCGTCTACCGATCAGGGGTCCAGGCTGCTCTGCTCCCAGTCGGCGCATGTCGCCTCGTCGCACCCGATGGTCGATGCGTGCCGTCGTGCTCAGGTGCGGTTCACTGTCGACAAAGGCCTCATCGGGCCGCGTTCTTGTCCGGCGGTGACTGTTCACCGCACGTTGTGGTTGAGCAGGGTAATCAGCGCCGGCCCTGGCCTGGCTGGTGCTGCCGCAACTGGGGCTGTCACCCGGGTCGTCCATCGTCAGGAAGATTCGGGACCTTCGTGCCGCCGGCGTGGCCGGGCCGGCGGCACGACCTTCCCGGCGAGCGCGCGCTCGCGGGGGACCACGACAAGTTGCCCGTCACGGGTGCGGACCGCGAAGGAATGGGTGTCATGCTCCTCGAGAATGCCCAGGACGTCGGCGATCTGCTCGCCATCATCTGGGCCGGACCGACGCCAGCGGATAACAACCCGCTGGCCGACATCGGCCGCTGTGAGCCGGACCTCGAGCCGGTAGCGCATGCTGGTCACCTGTTCCTAGGCGCGGCGCCTTGCGCCGCAGTGGGCCTGGCCACGACGCCGTTACCGGCTAGTGACGTAACTGGCGACACAGTCGGTGTCGTCGGGCAGCAGGCCGGTTTTCGCGGCGCCGCCTGGGGAGCCGAGCTGGTCGAAGAACCTGGCGTTCTCGGTGGGTGAACTGCGCCCATTGGTCGGGCACGTCGTTTTCGTAGAAGATCGCCTCAACCGGGCATACCGGCTCGCAGGCGCCGCAGCCGACGCACTCGTCGGGGTGGATGTAGAGCATCCGCCCGCCTTCGTAGATGCAGTCGACTGGGCATTCGTCGACGCAGGTCTTGTCCTTGACGTCGATGGGCGGCTCCTCCTCCCTCGGTGACCTGCCCTTGCGCCCGGCGGGCTTTGCGCGGGCTGGCTGGGCGGCTTGCTAGCCGCCGATGTGCGACATCTCCACCTTCGGCTTCTGCTGCTGCGTGCGGCTGGTCTGGCGCGTGCGCTGCTCGGAGTAGCGGTCGGTCCGCCGGGTCCAGATGGCGGCCACTTGCTCGCGCAGCGCCTGGTCGCTGGCGCCTGCGCGCAGGGGCCCGCGCAGGTCGTGCCCGGTGCCAGCGAACAGGCAGGTGTAGAGCTTGCCGTCAGCCGACAGCCTGGCGCGGGTGCAGCCGCGGCAGAACGGCTGGGTGACCGAGGCGATCACGCCGATCTCACCGGCGCCGTCAAGGTAGCGGTATCGGCTGGCGACCTCCCCGGGGTAGGCCGGCACGACCGCCTCCAGGGGCCACTGGCCGCCGATCAGGGAGATGATCTCCGCAGCCGGGACGACCTCCTCCAGCCGCCAGCCGTTGGTCGTGCCGACATCCATGAACTCGATGAAGCGCAGCACGTGCCCGCTGCCGCGGAAATGCGCTGCCATCGGCAGGATCGACTCCTGGTTCACCCCGCGTCTGACCACCATGTTCACCTTCACCGGCGCCAGCCCGGCACCGGCAGCCGCGGCGATGGCGTCCAGCACCCGTGCGACCGGGAACCCGGCGTCGTTGAGCGCCATGAACACCGCGTCGTCGAGGGAGTCTAGGCTCACCGTCACCCGCCGCAGCCCGGCTGCCGTCAAAGCCTGGGCCTTGCCGGCCAGCAGGGCCCCGTTGGTGGTCAAGGCGATGTCCTGGATCCCGTCGATCCTGGCCAGCATCGAGACCAGCTTGTCCAGGTCGCGGCGCAGCAGCGGCTCGCCGCCGGTCAGGCGCAGCTTGCGCACCCCGAGGCCGGCGAAGACCCGGGCAAGCCGGGTCAGCTCCTCGAAGGTGAGGAGCTGCTCGCGGGGCAGGAACGCGAAGTCCCGGCCGAAGACCTCGCGGGGCATGCAGTAGGTGCAGCGGAACTGGCAGCGGTCGGTCACCGAGATCCGCAGGTCGCGCAGCGGCCGTGCCAGCGTGTCAGCCAGCGGCAAGTCAGCGATAGCCATCACCGCACCTCAGCGCCCGGGAACCCGGCGCCTGCCGGGTAGGTCTGTGGTCGCTAGCCACCTTGGGCGTCCCCGGCGGCATGCCGGAACTGCTGTTGCCGCCGCCGTCCAGGCTAGCTGCTGGCGGGCGTGCGGCCCGCAAGCTCAGCTTCCAGCCGTGCGACCTTCGCGCGCAAGTCCTCAACCTCCGGCCGCCCTGCGCCACTGCCGGGCTTGCCGCAGCAATCACAGCCGCAGGCCTTGTCACATCCGGACACTCTCAATTGTGCCTCGCCTGCGGCCCGGCGACGGGGATCGGTGCGTGACCAGTGGTCACCCGGGAGTGCGCGGTTCGGGCGAAACGCTGATAGTTATCACAGTACGGGCGATTTGCCATCCCGGCTACGCCCCGCCGTGCATTCTCGGCCCGTGGTCGGCGTCGCGGAGCCGGGCTTTGAGGTCGCTTAGCGTCGCCGCCCAGATCCGCCGGCCACCGCGGTGCGCGGTGAACCCGAACCCCTCGCTGACGTGCCGGATGGACCAGAGCGGATGCTCCCGCTTGATGCGGGCCAGACGCTCGCTCGGCTGCTCGCTCATGACGACATCGTGTTGATCGCGTAGTTCACCGGGTAGTCGGCGAGCTGGCCGCCGAGGTTTCGGGCGGCGGCGAGCAGGTCGTCGCCGACGTCGTGCCGGCCGGCGGCCTGCTGATGTGCTGTCTGCCCGGGAACCATGTACGGCCTCGGCCGGCGCGGTCCGTCTCACCCGGCGGGGTAGTTCTCCGGCCGATCCCCATTCCGGGCCTGACCACCTGCGTCCTGACCTGCGAGCAGGTCCGCGACCCGGAGGCCGTCGGGGGTGAGGGCGTTCATCGTGTCGTCGGTTCGGCCGGCAGGCCCCGGGCCAGGGTCCCTGGCCCGGGGAAACCCACGTCCGGCAGTTACAGCTTCCGCCGGACAATGCGAGTGGAGACCATGGGCGGCTCCCTCCGGTGACCCCGGGGCACCCTAGCCGCCGCCGGCGGCTGATCCCGGTGTCTGCCCTCAGCCTACATCTGCAATTGAAAACTAGCAATAAAATTCTGGAAATAGTGGGGTAGGTTCTTAAGGGTGACGAGCTGGAGCTTCCTGACCAACCACGCCCGGGTGCTGCTGTGCATCGCCCGCGACCCGGGCACGCGGCTGCGCGACATCGCGGCCAGCGTGGACATCACCGAGCGCAGCGCCCACGGCATCGTCACCGACCTGACCGCAGCCGGCTACGTGATCAAGCAGAAAGACGGCCGCCGCAACCGCTACCAGATCCAGGCCCACCTCCCGCTGCCCGAACCCGCCACCCAGGAACCCGCCATCGGCGAAGTCCTCGCCCTCCTCGCGGGCGCCGGCGCGAGGCTCCAGCCGACCGGAACCCGACCAGCCTGAGGCCACCGCAGCCGAGCGTGCATGCACGCACCCCCGGCAGACGCCCGTGCCGGGCAGCCCGGGCCCGCCTCATCGGCCAGAGGCCCTTGATGGACCCGGACACCGGCGACCCGGCCCGAGCCTTTCCAGAGTCGGATGCCAGCTTCACAGCAACTGCGACCATTGCCCCGTGTATGGCGGACCCATGATGTAGTCCAGCTTGCCAGCATCCACCGGCCCTGGACGCGCAGAATGCCCAGTTCGGCGCCGCACCGATAGTCAGCCATCCATCCCGGACTTGGCGTACAGATCGGCGGTTATCTGTAGTCCTTATCGAAAAAGTGCCGCTGAACAGGCGCTCTGCGGCGTTTACATGTCCTCGCGGAGCGTTCCGTACCGGCCCACAAGCCCCTAAAAGCGGCAGCGACAAGGGGTTTCGTGCCAGCTCTCGGCGTTGACAGTGCTCCAGATAACGTGTCCTCGCCGAAGCCCTGGACCTGCGGAGTTTACAGCGAAGACATCGAAAATGGGACTCCAGATAACGGCGGCAGTGTGCGCCCTTGCCTTACCGGGGTTCCGCA
>DASYXX010000365.1:0-3683 GCA_035934395.1 Streptosporangiaceae bacterium | reverse complement strand
CGTCACCGACGAGGTGGTGGACAGGTTCTGCGTGATCGGCGGCCCGGAGCAGGTGCGGGCGAGGCTCGGCGAGCTGCGGGACCTCGGCGTGGACCAGTTCAACATCTACTCGATGGTCGACGATCCGAGGGCGGTGATCACTGGCTTCGGGAGCGAGATCATCCCGGCTTTCCGCTGAGCGGGGGGGTCTGGGGGGGCGTCCCCCCGAGTTTGGCACAGGGCTGGCGCAGCGGCGCGCGGTGAGCGCAGGCTAGGGGAGGGGGCCAGGTCGGCCCGCCTGGCACGACAGGGTTCAGGAGGACACCGATGCGTAGGGTGCGCGCAGCGCTGATCCAGGCGCAGGCCAACATGTCCAAGCAGGAGGCGGTCGACAAGCACGTCAAGATGATCGCGGACGCGGCGGGCCAGGGTGCCCAGGTGGTGGGTCTCCAGGAGATCTTCCACGGCCCCTACTTCTGCGCCGAGCAGGACCCGAAGTGGTACGCCACGGCCGAGCCCGAGGACGGGCCGACCGTCAGCCGGATGCGCGAGGTGGCCCGCGAGCACGGCGTCGTGCTGATCGTGCCCTGGTACGAGGAAGAGCAGGCCGGCGTCTACTACAACAGCGCCTGCGTGATCGAGCGCGACGGCACGGTCGTGGGCAAGTACCGCAAGACCCACATTCCGCACGTCGGGCCCTGCTTCTGGGAGAAGTTCTACTTCAAGCCGGGCAACCTCGGCTATCCGGTCTGGGAGACATCGGTGGGCCGGGTCGGCCTGATCATCTGCTACGACCGGCACTTCCCCGAGGTGGCCCGCGAGCTGGGGCTGAAGGGCGCCGAGCTGGTCTTCAACCCGTCCGCCACGGTCGAGTCGCTGTCGAAGTACCTGTGGGAGCTCGAGCAGCCGGCGCACGCGGTAGCCAACGGGTTCTGGATTGCGGCCAGCAACCGAGTCGGCGTCGAGGCGCCGCTGAACCAGCACAAGTTCTACGGCTCCTCCTATTTCTGCAGCCCGCGCGGGAAGATCGTCGCCCAGGCGTCGGACAGCGAGGACGAGGTGCTGGTCGCCGACATCGACCTGGACGAGATCCGCGAGGTGCGCAACACCTGGCAGTTCTTCCGCGACCGGCGGCCGGAGACATACGGCGAGCTGGCCCAGCTGCTGCCGTGACGGCGGCGGCGCCCGTGACCGCGCAGCCCCTGACAGCCCCAGAGAGAACTGCCATGATGACCCCATGACCACACTGATCAAGAACGGCACGGTGGTCACGGCCACCGACATGGCCCGCGCCGACGTTCTGATCGACGGGGAGCGGATCCAGGCCATCGGGACCGGCCTGGCCGAGACCGGCACCGGCGCGGGCGCGGATACCGTCATCGACGCCGCCGGCCGGTACGTGACGCCGGGCGGGATCGACGTGCACACCCACATGGAGCTCCCGTTCGGCGGCACGTTCGCCTCTGACGACTTCGCCACCGGCACCGCGGCCGCGGCCTGGGGCGGGACCACCACGATCGTCGACTTCGCGGTGCAGAGCTACGGCGAGAGCCTGGCCGAGGGCCTGGACCGGTGGCTGGAGAAGGCGGGCCCCAAGTCGCACATCGACTACGGCCTGCACCTGATCGTGCGCGAGATCAACGACGGCATCCTGCGCGAGATGGACACGATGATCGAGCGCGGCGTGCCCTCGTTCAAGCTGTTCATGGCCTACCCGGGCGTGTTCATGCTGGACGACGCGTCGATCTTCCGCGCGATGAGCCGCACGGCGGACAACGGCGGCCTGATCATGCTGCACGCCGAGAACGGCGGCGCGATCGACGTCCTGG
The DNA here is from genome assembly GCA_035934395.1 of Streptosporangiaceae bacterium. Lineage (GTDB taxonomy): Bacteria > Actinomycetota > Actinomycetes > Streptosporangiales > Streptosporangiaceae > JASHPR01. The sequence continues at coordinate 1,875 of DASYXX010000365.1, read as the reverse complement.
TCCAGCGCTACCTGGCCGAGGGTAAGACCGCGCCGGTCAACCACGGCCTGACCCGGCCGTCGTCCATGGAGGGCGAGGCCACCCACCGCGCGATCGCGCTGGCCGAGCTGGCCGGCGTGCCGGTCTACATCGTCCACCTCAGCTCACGGGAGGCGCTGAACGCGGTCCGCGAGGGACGCAGCCGCGGCGTGCCCGCCTACGCCGAGACCTGCCCGCAGTACCTCTACCTGTCGCTCGACGACCTGGCCCGGCCCGGTTTCGAGGGCGCCAAGTTCGTCTGCTCGCCGCCGCTGCGCCCCGCCGACCACCAGGCGGACCTGTGGCGCGGCCTCGTCACCGACGACCTGCAGGTGGTCTCCACCGACCACTGCCCGTTCGACTACAAGGACCAGAAGATCCTCGGCAAGGACGACTTCTCCGCGATACCCAACGGCCTCCCGGGCGTCGAGGACCGCTACACGCTGCTGTGGGACGGCGGCGTCGCGGCCGGCCACATCACCCCGACCCGGTTCGTCGAGCTGATCGCGACCGCGCCGGCCCGGATGTTCGGCCTGCTTCCCCGCAAGGGCACGCTCGCTCCCGGCGCGGATGCCGACGTGGTCGTGTTCAACCCGGACGCCGAGCGCACGCTGTCGGCGAGCACGCACCACATGCGGGTCGACTACAGCTGCTACGAGGGCCGGAAGGTCCGCGGCCTGCCAGAGGTCGTCATCCAGCGCGGCAACGTGCTGGTCCGCGACGGGAAGTTCCTCGGCCGGCCGGGCGCGGGCCGCTTCCTGGAGCGCAGCCGCTTCGGCCCCGCTCCCGCTGCCTAGCCGCCAGCCCCCGCCGCCCGGTCGCGCCGGCCCCGCCGCCGGTGGCTAGTCGGAGTCGCTGCGGTGGCGGTTCTCGCCCAGGGTGATGCTCAGCAGCCAGCCCACGAGGCCGACGATGATCGCGCCCCAGAACGCGGGCCAGAAGCCGGTGATGTGGAACGGCTCGGACAGCTTTCCCGCCACCCAGCTGGTGAGCCACAGCAGCAGCCCGTTGACGACCAGGCCGAACAGCCCCAGGGTCAGGACGTAGAACACGCACCCAAGAGTCTTGACGACCGGCTTGAGCACGGTGTTGGTCACGCCGAAGATCAGCGCCACGACAACCAGCGTGGTGACCTTCGACAGCGTGGTGCCGGCCAGCAGCTGGATGCCGGGGACCACGGCCGTCGCCACGAACAGGGCGACCGCCGTGATCGCCACCCTGAGGAGCACCTTCATGCGCACATCCTGCCACGGCGGGTGGGATGCCAGTTACGGGCCGGATGCCGCGAGCGGCCGCCTTGTCCGGGCCTGATGTCAGCCCCGGCCCGGGGACGAAAGCAGGTGCTGGCGAATAGCAAATAGTTCTCATTCGGCGCGCGGCCCCGTTCCTGGACACCGTGATAAGCGGATGAAACCATTTCGCCCGGGGAGATAAAACGCCGCGCCTGCCACTTCAGGCCGCGGTACGGGGGAGCGGGGATGGGATTTGCGTGGGAGCTTGCTAATGTCAGGAAATTCGGGATGCCAGAGGTATGGGACTATCCGCCCCGCTCGCCGCGTCATCGCAAGCCGCGGCCGCCGCGCCGCCGCGCCGTCACGGCCCTGGCTCATGCCACGGCCGTAGCGGCGAGGAGCATGCCGCACCGGGCGAAGGTCGTCATCGTGACCAGGCCGGCCCTGGCCGATCACCGGCGGGCGTTCTAGGCGGGCGTTCTGCTGACGGAGCGGTCATTCCGGGCTACCAGCGGAAATGGACGAAGAGCCGGCCGAAGTTCTTGGAATCCTTCTCGACCCGGTGATAGAGCGCCTTGATCTCCTTCTGCTGCAGGAACCTGAGTACGCGCTTCTTGAGCTGGCC
>DASYXX010000329.1:0-8332 GCA_035934395.1 Streptosporangiaceae bacterium | reverse complement strand
TCGTCGTGGTGCTCGGCGCGCACGTGAGTCGGCCTCCGCAGGTGCCGCCGCGCCAGCGTGACCACCTCGCCCGGCATGGTGGCCGAGAACAGCATGGTCTGCCGCTGCGCCGGGGTCAGCCGGAGGATCTTCTCGACGTCGGGCAGGAAGCCGAGGTCGAGCATCTTGTCGGCCTCGTCGAGCACGAGCCCGTGCACCCGAGAGAGGTCCAGGTAGCCCTGTCTGACCAGGTCGAGCAGGCGGCCGGGAGTGCCGACGACGAGATCCGCGGTGCCGAGGGCCTCGATCTGCGGCTCGTAGGCACGGCCGCCGTAGACGGTGACCACGCTGACGCCAAGGCGCGAGCCCGCGATCCGGAGATCATCTGCGACCTGGATCGCCAGTTCCCTCGTGGGTACGACCACCAGGGCGCGAGGCGCGGAGCGCCCGTCTGCGGGGGGTTCGCCGAGCCGTTGCAAGATCGCGACGCCGAACGCGAGCGTCTTGCCGGTCCCGGTTCTGGCCTGGCCGATGAGATCGTGTCCGTCGAGGGCGATCGGCAGGGCCAGCGCCTGGATGGGGAACGCCGTCGTGATTCCCGCTGCCTCGAGCGCGCCGCAGATGGGCTCGGCGACCCCGAGGTCGCGGAACGTACGTCCGCTGCCCTCGGGCTGCTTTTCGTCGAACGTGTCAGGCACCGCGTCCGCTTTCTCCGGCGCGTCCTGCACGCTCCATATATCTGTTGTCAGGGCTTCCGCCTCCATCAGTGGCCCGCGGTCCCCCCGGGGCCGTGACAGTGCCCCAGGCCCGACGTCGCGAGCTGACAAGCCAGCCTCTCCGGCACGACTGTCATGTGAGGCATGAAGCCGCACTCTGGCGGAGAGGAGTCAGCGCAGCATCTCCGGCGCGATCACCGCAGTCGGCTATCGCCGCGCTTCACGTCCTGTGTAACGACGAGTGGGGGTTACCGCATTCCTGATGCGGATCGCGCCATAGTCTAGCAACTCCTCTCGGGCTGGCCGCAGCCAGGCACGCCGAGGCCGTCCGCCCCCGCCGCGGCTCGTGGCGGTCTTCGCGCGGCCGATGCCATCGCGGCAGGTTAGGCTGCTATTGGCGAGCCGGAGGGGCTTCACGTGCGGCCCGAAGGAGAGCGCGGGCGGGAGGGCGAGGGCGGGAGGGTGAGGGCGGGAGGGTGAGGAAAAGCAGTGACGCATAACGGTCCAGGTCCTGCGGTGCCGGCCCGAGACGCCGGGGAGGCCGCCGCGGGCGCGCGCACTGCGCCGGGCGACCCGGCCCAGCCCGGCGTGGCCGACCTGCTCGGCTTGCTGGCCTACGCGTTGCTGGTGGCGTTCTTCCGCCTGACCGACGACGCGGCGCTCGCGGTCTCGCTGGACGACAAGGCGGCCCTCGCGGAGATGGCCGTGGCGGAGTTCGGTCATTTCCAGCTGCTCCGGCATCGGATCCAGGAGCTGGATCTCGACCCCAGCGAGGTAATGCAGCCGTTTGTGGCCGCCATAGACGAATTTCATTCCAGAACAGCGCCGGCCGACTGGCTGGAAGGCCTCGTGAAGGCCTATGTCGGAGACGGGATGGCGGCCGATTTCTACCGGACCGTGGCCGAGCTGCTCGACCAGCGGACGCGGGCCCTCGTTCTCGAGGTGCTGGCTGATACCGGGCACGCCGAATTCGCGGTGGCCCGGGTGCGCGAGGCCATTGAGGCGGATCCCAGGGTCGCGGGACGGCTCGCGCTATGGGCGCGGCGGCTGGTCGGCGAGGCCCTGGGGCAGGCGCAGCGGGTGGCCGCCGAGCGGGAGTCGCTCGCCCGCATGCTCGCGGGCGGTGAGGTCACCCAGCTGGGGCAGATCGGCCGGATGTTCGCCCAGCTGACGGACGCTCACGCGCGCCGGATGGCCGCGCTGGGCCTGGCCGACTGACTGCTCGCGGGGCTCGTCCGGGCGGCGGTATGCGCCGCAGGTCAGAGCGCGTTGCCGAACCCGATGCGACGGGGCTCCGAGCCGCCGAGCTCGAGATAAGCGATCTTGTCTGCCGGGACCAGGACCTTGCCGCCCTTGTCGTCGGCGAGGGTAAAGACCGTGCTGTCGGTGACCGCGGCCACCAGGGCGGCTTGTATCTCCTCGAAGGAGGATTTGGTTTCCACCACGAGTTCTCGCGGCACGGACTGAATTCCGATCTTGACTTCCACGGCGCTCCTCCCGCCCCGGGCAAGAAATCTTGTGCTGAGGCTAACCCGCAGCCAGCTCTGGATAGGCCAGCGGGTGGGCACCGCGGTACGCCGCGAGCGAAACTTCGCTTTCGGGGGAACGTACGGACGGCCGGTGCGTCAGCCGGTGCGCGGCCAGCCGCTGATGCCTCGCCAGGCGAGCCTGGCGAGAAGCTGCTCGGCGGCCTCCTTGGGTATGGCGCGGTCGGTGCTGAGCCAGTAGCGGGCGCTGACCTGCGCCATTCCGACCAGGGCCATGCCCAGCAGGTGCGCCTCTTCGTCAGACAGGCCTGCGTCCTCGCGGATGAACTGACTGATCATGTCGGCGACCGCGCGCGTGGTGCGGTTCAGCCGGGCCCGCACCTCGGGCTCGTTGCTCAGGTCGGACTCGAACACCAGCCGGAACGCCTCGCCGGTGCCGCCCACGAAGTCGAAGAACGCCCGGAACGTCGCGGGCACGCGCTGCTTGTTGTCCGTGGTCGACGAGAGCGCGTCCCGCACCAGCCCGGCGAGCTCGTCCACGCTCTCGTCGAGCAGCGCGAGATAGAGCTCCAGCTTGCCGGGGAAATGCTGGTAGAGCACGGGCTTGCTGACACCGGCTCGCTCGGCGATCTCGTCCATGGCTGCCGCGTGGTAACCCTGGGCGACAAATACCTCCTGAGCCGCGCCGAGCAGCTGCCTGCGCCGTGCCGGGCGCGGCAGCCGCGTACCAGCCGGACCGTGCGATCTGGCCTGCGCTGCGGTCACGAGAGTCTCCGGATGTTCTGCTGCACCACTGAGTTAACGCTTCCGGCTATCTTACTCAGCGGTAGTCGTCCTCATCGTGACCGAGGGCACGTTCTTGTTCCGCCGCGTCGGCCTCGTTGGCCTCCAGCGGCACCTCCCGCGGACGGCTGTACTCGTCGGACTCGATTCTGTCGGCGATGACGTCCCGGCTCTGCTCGACCGAATCAGCCACCGGCCGCTCGAGGCCCATGTCACTCATGATCTGCCTCCGGCTCGCTGTGTTTCCTGGCGTCTCCGGCCCTACCAGCCCGATCGTTATATCGAACGTATAGCCGAGAAGGAGCATTCAGACAACACTGGTGGTATCAGGACCCGGTCGGATGGGGTATGCAAGGTCCATGCGCAGCATGTGGAAGGGCGCGATTTCCTTCGGCCTCGTCATGATCCCCGTAAAACTCTACGCCGCGACGGAGCAGAAGGACATCGCGTTCCGCCAGGTTCACCGCACCGACGGCGGCCGGATCAGGTTCCGCCGGGTCTGCTCGGTCTGCGGCGAGGAGGTTCCGTATGAGGACGTCGCCAAGGGCTACGAGCTGCCGACCGGCGAGATGGTCGTGCTGACCGACGAAGACATGGCCGATCTTCCGCTGCCGACGACGCGCAGCATCGAGGTCGTGCACTTCATGCCCGCGGAGCAGCTTGACCCGATCCTGCTCAACCGCAGTTACTTCGTGGAGCCCGAGTCGGCCGGGGCGAGGGCCTACGTCCTGCTGCGCGACTCGCTCGACCGTTCCGGGAAGGTGGCGCTGACCATGGTGGCGCTCCGGCAGCGGGAGTCGCTGGCCACGCTGCGGACGCGCAACGGGGTGCTGGTGCTCGAGACCCTGCTCTGGCCCGACGAGATCCGCGTTCCGGACTTCCCGTTCCTCACCGACGACATCGAGGTCCGGTCGCAAGAGCTGAAGATGGCCGCGTCGCTGATCGACTCGATGACCGAGGACTTCGATCCCGACGCCTACCACGACAACTACCGCGAGGCGCTCCAGGAGGTCGTGGACGCCAAGGTGGAGGGCCGCGAGGTGGTCCAGCCGGAGGGCGTGAGCGTGGCCACCGAGCCGACGAGCCTCGCGGACGCGCTCAAGGCCAGCCTGGCCGCCGCGCGACGGGCGCCGTCCCGGGCCGGGGAGATCAGGGCCGAGGTCCGGGCGTCGGCACCGGCCGGGGAGACCCTCCCGGCGTCGGCGACGGCCGGGGAGACCAGAACAGCCAGGGCGCCGCGCCGGGCGATCGCGGACGGCGCGAAGACACGGGCGACAGCAGCCGGCGGGGCGAGGGCCGGCGGTGGGAAAGACGGGGCGGCGAAAGCCGGCGCCGGGGCGGCAGCGGCCAGGACAAGCAGGTCCAAGACCCCCGTGGCACCGGGCGGCGAGGCGGAGGACGCAGGCTCGGATGCTGCCCCGGGCAAGAGCCCCAGGCGGCCGCCGGAGAAGCAGCCCGCCAAGGACGCGGAAACCCCTAGCACATCGACACAGCCACGGAGTCGGCGCCGGGCGAGCTAGCGATGAACAGGGGGTAAAGTCTCGGTTCATGACCGATCCGATTCCCGCGTGGCCGGGAGAGTTCGTTGCGGTCGGCGCGGACCGGGTTTTCGTGCGCAGCGCGCCGGCGCTGGCGGGCGCCGAGCCCGCACTGTTCGTGCACGGGCTGGGTGGCTCGGCGACGAACTGGACCGACCTGATGGATGTGCTGCGGAGTCCTTCCGGAGACGGCCCGGACGGGCCGCCGCTGGCCTGCGAGGCCCTGGACCTTCCGGGCTTCGGCTACTCGCCGCTTCCCGCGGACGGCGATTACTCCCTCGACGCCCGCGCGGCCACCGTCAGCGGCCTGATCGAGAAGCGCGGCCACTGGCCGGTGCACCTCCTCGGCAACTCGCTGGGCGGCGCGGTATGCGTTCGGGTCGCCGCACGGCGGCCTGACCTGGTGCGGACGCTCACCCTGGTCTCACCGGCCCTCCCCGACCTGCGGCCGCGTGCCCTCCCGATGCGGCTAGGCCTGCTTTGCGCCCCGGCGGTGGGCCCGTGGCTGATGACCCGTGCGAGCCGGATATCGCCGGAGGACCGGACCTCGATTGTGATCAGGGACATCTACGCCGACCCGAGCGTGGTGCACGCGAAGCGCCGGGCGCAGGACATCGTGGAGCTCACCCGCCGGGACGGGCTCGGGTACGCCGACAACGTGCTGCTCGCCACCGGTCGCGGGCTGGTCACCGAGTACTTCCGGCGCGGCTCGCGCTCGCTGTGGCGCGACGCGGCGCGGATCGCCGCGCCAACCCTGGTCATGTACGGTAGCCACGACCGGCTGGTGCGGCCGGCCATGGCCGCCGCGGCCGCGCGCGCCTTCCGCAACGCCCGCGTGGTGGTGCTGCCGCGGATCGGCCACGTGGCGATGATGGAACGGCCGGATCTGGTGGCGCGGGAGGTGCGCGGGATGCTCACCGCGACCAGGCGTCCAGCCCAGGCGCGGAGTTAATGTGTTCGCCCCGGGGGGACGACCCCCGGGGACCCGTCCCGGCCCAGCCCACGCATGCGGAGTGACTCCCTGAGCACGGTAGAGGTGCTGATCACCGCACCGCGGGTGATACCGGCTGCGGCCGGACCGGAGATCCTTGAACCCGGCTACGTGGCGGTACGCGCCGGGGTGGTGACGGGCGTGGCCGCTGGGCCGCCGCCGCGCGATCCTGATCTGGAGCTTCCGGCCGGAACGCTGCTGCCGGGCTTCGTGGACCTCCAGGTCAACGGCTACTTCGGCGTCGAGCTCATGACCGCGGGAGCCGACGGCTGGGCCACGGTGGCATCCCGGCTGCCGGAGACCGGCACCACGGCCTTCCTGCCCACGTTCATCACGGCACCGCCGGGCGCGCTCGGCACGGCCTTGCGAGCCGCGGCGGCGCTGCTCCCGGCCCTGCCGCAGCGAGCGGCGCGGGTGCTCGGGGTGCACGCGGAGGGCCCGTTCATCTCCCCGGCCCGCAAGGGCGCCCACAACGAGGCCTGGATCACCGATCCGAGTCCCGCCGCTGTCGATGACCTGCTCGAAGCCGGCCAGGGCGTGCTCCGGCTGGTCACGCTGGCGCCAGAACGCGACGGCGCCCCGGCGGCCATCACCAGGCTGGCCGAGGCCGGCATCCTGGTCAGCGTCGGGCACAGCGACGCGACTGCGCGGCAGGTGGCGGACGCCGCGAGCTGTGGTGCCCGGATGGTCACCCACCTGTTCAACGCGCAGCGGCCGCTGCACCACCGCGAGCCCGGTGTCGTCGGCCAGGCCCTGACCGATCCGCGGCTCACCTGCGGGCTGGTCACGGACATGCGGCACGTGGCCGCGCAGGTGTGCCTGCTGGCCTTCGCCGCGGCGCCCGGCCGGATCTGCGCGGTCACGGACGCGGCCGCCTGTGCCGGCATGCCGCCGGGCCGCTATGTGCTGGGCGGCGAGCCGATCGAGCTGCCGCCGGGTGACGGGGAGCCTCCGGTGCGCGCCGACGGCACCCTGGCCGGATCGGCGCTGCGCATGGACGCCGCCGTGGCGAACATGGTCGCGGCCGGGATCGCTCCGGCCGTGGCCGTCGCCGCCGCCACTCGCGTTCCCGCTGACCTGATCGGCCGGCCGGACCTGGGTCGGATCGCCCCCGGTGCGGCCGCGGACCTGGCCTGGCTGGATGATGGCCTGCGGACGAGGGCGACCTGGATCGGTGGTGAGCTTGTGTACGCCCGGACCGGGGACAGGATCGCGGTGAGCGAGGGGGGAACAGCGTTATCAGCGCGGAGCGGCGGCACCGACGCCCACCCGAGGACGGAGGGAACACGGTTATCAGCGCGGAGCGGCGGCACCGACGCGGACCCGAGGACGGAGAGAACACGGTTATCAGCGCGGAGCGTCGGTGCCGACGCCGACCTGAGGACGGAGGAAAACCGCAGTGAGCGACCCGCCGGTCACGCACATGCGGGCCGAGATCGCCGAGCAGCCCGTGGCCCTGCGGGACACGATCGACGCACTGCTGCCCCGGGCCGCCGACGCGGCGGCGCTCGCCCGCGACACGCGCCAGGTGCTCTTCATCGCCCGGGGGACCTCGGACAACGCCGCGGTCTACGGCAGCTACCTGATCCAGGCGCACGCGGGCCGGCTGGCCACCCTGGCCTCGCCGTCGATCGCCACCGCGTACCACAGCCGGGTCGACCTCTCCGGCGTGCTGGCCGTGGCCCTGTCCCAGTCGGGCCGGACCGAGGAGATCGTCGAGACCCTGGCCTGGGCGCGCGACTGCGGGGCCCGCACGCTGGCGATCACCAACGGTGCCGCGTCTCCGCTCGCGGACTCGGCTGACGTCGCGTTCCTGACCCGGGCCGGGACCGAGCGCGCGGTCCCGGCCACGAAGACGTTCACCACGGAGCTCGCGGCGCTGGCGGTCCTGGCCATCGGCCTTGGCGCCAGGCTGGACCCCGGCGAGCTGCGGCGCGTTCCCGACGAGATCGAGGCGCTGCTGGCCGGCGGGACGGCCGGCCTGGACCCCCTGGTGAGCGAGCTCGCCGAGGTGCACGGGGTGGTGGTCTCCGGGCGCGGGATGGCTTACGCGGCCGCGCTCGAGCTGGCGCTCAAGCTCAAGGAGGCGTGCTACCTGCACGCGATGGGGCTGTCATACGCGGACCTGCTGCACGGCCCGATCGCCGTGGTCGATGCGCGGACTCCCGCGATCCTCCTCGCGGCCGACTCGGGCCCGACCCTGGACGGCACGGTCGCGCTGGCCCGCCGCGTCTCTGGCGCGGGCGCGCGGGCCTACGCGATCGGCGGAGGCGACCGCCTGGCCGCCGCGTGCGCGCGGGCGCTGCCCGGGCCCCGGCTGCCGGAGTGGCTGGCCCCGCTGGGACTGATCGTTCCCGGCCAGCTGCTGACCGAGGCCCTCGCCCGCAGGCTCGGGCTCGACCCGGACCGCCCCCGCGGCCTGAACAAGATCACTCAGACCGCCTAGCTGACCGGTGGTGTCTATGGGGGTCGATGGCCCGTCGACCACACGGCCAGCCCGTCCGGAGAATGGTGAAGGCCGTATAACGGGCCGACCGCGAGGGCCCGATGGCGGGGCGGCTTCGCCACGGCTGGAGCGTCGCCTGATCCAGCAGCCCAGCCGGACATCTGACCGGCGCTCAGGCGCTGGGCCCGTTAAAACGGCCGCGAGGCGCGGGGGGAGCGGGCTCGCGCGGTACTTAAGCGGCTCAGGGTTCCCTGTGGACCTTGTGCTGCGCGGCCTGAGCGCGGGGGCGCATGACCATCAGGTCGATGTTGACGTGAGAGGGCCTGGTCACCGTCCAGGCGATGGCGTCGGCGATGTCCTCGTCGGTCAGCGGCTCCGCGACTCCCGCGTAG
>DASYXX010000302.1:0-2209 GCA_035934395.1 Streptosporangiaceae bacterium | reverse complement strand
CCGGCTGGTCGAGCACTTCGCAGCCCGGCCGCAGACGCAGGAGCGGCTGACCCAACAGGTCGCGGACTGCCTGGCCGCGCGCCTGAACCCGCGCGGCGTCGGCGTCGTGCTCGAGGCGGAGCACGCGTGCATGACGCTGCGGGGGGTACGAGCTCTCGGTACCACGACGGTTACCTCGGCCCTGCTCGGCGCGCTGCGCGCGGACGCGCGGTCTCGCTCGGAGTTCTTCGCGCTGGCCGGGGTGACGCACTAACCGCACGACCGCCCGGCCGGGCGGCCAAGGAGGAAGGGGGAGCAATGACCGACAACCTCGAAGCCCTGAGCCAGGCCGGAGTCTCGATCTGGCTGGACGACCTGAGCCGGGAGCGGCTCGTGTCGGGCAGCCTGGCCGACCTGGTCGCCCATGATCACGTGGTCGGCGTGACCACCAACCCCACGATCTTCGCCCGGGCGATCGAGCACAGCGACACCTACGGCCCGCAGATCCGCGACCTGTCCGCGCGCGGCGTCGACGTCGGCGAGGGGCTGCGGGCCCTGACCACGTTCGACGTGCGCTGGGCCTGCGACGTGCTCCGCTCTGTCTACGACGCGACGGGCGGCACCGACGGCCGGGTCTCGATCGAGGTCGACCCGCGGCTCGCGCACGATACCGAGGCGACGATCGCCGAGGCCCGCGCGCTGTGGTGGCTGGTCGACCGGCCCAACCTGTTCGTCAAGATCCCCGCGGCCCGGCAGGGCCTGCCCGCGATCACCGCCTGCCTGGCCGAGGGGATCTGCATCAACGTCACGCTGATCTTCTCCCTGGAACGCTACGACGCGGTCATGGACGCGTTCCTCGACGGCCTGGAGCAGGCCCGCGCGGCCGGCCGCGACCTGTCGGCGATCAGGTCGGTCGCCTCGCTGTTCGTCTCCCGCGTCGACACCGAGATCGACTCCAGGCTGGACAAGATCGGGACCAGCGAGGCGGCCGCGATGCGCGGGAAGGCCGCGATCGCGAACGCGCGGCTGGTCTACAAGCATTACGAGCGCGTGTTCTCCTCGCCGCGGTGGACCGCGCTGCGCGACGCCGGGGCCACCCCGCAGCGGCCGCTGTGGGCGTCGACGTCGGTCAAGGACCCCGCCTACCCCGACACCCGCTACGTGACCGAGCTCGTCGCGCCCGGCGTGGTCAACACGATGCCCGAGGCCACCCTGCGTGCCTTCGCGGACCACGGCCGCGTGCCCGCGGAGCCGATCCAGGACCACTACGGCGAGGCGCGCCAGGTGATCGACACGCTGCAGCACATCGGCATCGACTTCGGCGACGTCATGCAGGGCCTCGAGGACGACGCCGTGACCAAGTTCGACGACGCCTGGCAGGAGCTGGGCGACAAGCTAGCGGCCGCCCTGCGGGGCCGGCGGCAGACAAGGAGCTAACACCATGGCCGCGGACACCACCTACGTGATCGTCGGGGCGAGCCTCGCCGGGGCCAAGGCCGCCGAGACCCTGCGCGGCGAGGGCTTCGACGGCCGCCTCGTCATGATCGGCGCCGAGAGCGAACGGCCCTACGAGCGGCCGCCGCTGTCCAAGGACTACCTGCTCGGCAAGGCCGAGCGGGACACGATCTACGTCCACCCGGCGCGGTGGTACGCCGAGCACGAGGTCGACCTCCGGCTCGGAGTCGCGGCCACCGGCCTCGATACGGCCGGCCACGAGGTGACGCTCGCCGACGGCAGCCGCGTCGGTTACACGAAGCTGCTGCTGGCCACCGGCTCCTCGCCGCGCCGGCTGCCCGCGCCGGGCGCCGACCTCCACGGCGTGCTCTACCTGCGCAGCGTCCAGGACAGTGACCGGCTCAAGGCGGCCTTCGGGGCGGCGTCCCGGGTCGCGGTCGTCGGCGGCGGCTGGATCGGCCTGGAGACCGCCGCCGCCGCCCGCAGCGCGGGCGCGGAGGTGACCGTGCTGGAGGCGGCCGAGCTGCCGCTGCTGCGCGTGCTGGGCCGCGAGGTCGCCGAGGTCTTCGCGAGCCTGCATCGTGACCACGGAGTAGACGTGCGCACCGGCGTGCAGGTCGCCGAGATCACCGGCGCCGGCCGGGCCGACGGCGTGCTCCTCGCGGACGGCAGCCGGGTCGCGGCCGACGTGGTCGTCGTCGGGGTCGGGATCACGCCCAACACCCAGCTCGCCGCGCAGGCGGGCGTCAAGGTCGAGAACGGGGTCATGGTCGAC
>DASYXX010000789.1:0-7032 GCA_035934395.1 Streptosporangiaceae bacterium | reverse complement strand
CCGAACTGTTCCCCGCCTGGCTTGTGCTCCTCGATGGCGCCGTCGGTGAAAAACAGCACCCGGTCGCCGCGCCGCAGGAGCTGCTCGCTGATTTGCGGCGTGGCCCCGCCGAAACCGACCGGCAGGGTTCCCGGGTTCTCCAGCGCCCGGACAACCCGGCGGTCACGGATCAGCAGCGGCGCCGGGTGACCTGCGTTGACCCATTGCAGGTGGCCTGTTGCGATGTCCAGGCGCATCATCTGCGCCGTGACGAACTGGTCGGGCCCGAACTGCTCATCAATGGCCGCGTCCATGAGCCCATACAAGTCGGCGAGCCCGACATTGGCCCGCCTGGCATGCCGGTACGCGCTGATAGCGAGCGTCGCCAGAATAGCGGCGTTCAGGCCGTGGCCCATCGCGTCGATGACAGCCAGGTGCACGACGTTGTCGTTGATCGCGTAGTCGAAGCTGTCACCAGCGACGCCGTAGGCGGGCTCGAGGATCCCGGCCAGCGCGACGTGCGGGGTGATCATGGTCATCGGGGGCAGCAGCGCCCACTGGATCTCCGCAGCCAGGGTCATCGGTTCGCTGCGGCGGGCCTGGATGAACTGGTCGGTGTAACTGTTCTTGGTGACCACCAGGCCGGCGACTAGGCCCGCGAGCCGCCGCAGCAACCGCCTGTCGTCCTCATCGACAGTGTCAACAGTGAGAGCCAGCACCCCAACCTCGTCGCTGCCATCAAGCAGCGGCAGGTATATCCGCATACCATCGGCCTGCTGCTGCTCGACCACGGTCATCTGCAAGAAAGCCCGGCCAGCCACAGAGCCATCGATCCGCTCGGGCTTCGCGGGCACCAGGCCCCTGCCGGGCAGCGGCCGCAACATCCGCTGGCCATAGTCCTGCAACAAGATGCAGACGTCCCGGCCGCCGATCCTGGCCGCCTCCTCCGCGACCAGCGGGGCGATCAATTGCGGCAGCATCTGGTGAGCCCGGTCCAGCAGCGCGCCGAGCAGCTGCTCGCCGAACCCCTCCGACCGGTCCACCACAGCCTTGCGGGACTGCCGCCTGTCCTCCCCCATGCCAGTTCCATTCCCCGCGACAGGTGAGCGGACCCCACGACCGCCGCGTGCGCCCACCTGCCGGGCCGCCCGGTGATCAGGTTGTAGGCGAGCGGCAGGTCTGCCGCTCGGGCGATGAACTGCAGCACAGAACCCACCCGGGATCTGAGGCATGCCCCCAGGCGCCGGGCGATCATGTTTGCACCCATGGGGGCGTCACAGAGGCGCCGGGAAATCTGGTGACGTCATCAGCTGGCTATCCATGGTTGTCACCTGTGTAACAAATTTTCGCCAGGGTCGCAGCCATTGTGTCCATCTCGCGCGGAGAAGTGAGCAGCGAGGCGGCTCAAGACCGGCATATGGTCTAGACCTGATCGGGAATGCGGACTTGCTGCCTGAGCCAATGCTCCCATCGGCAGTACCTCCGGACCGGGACCGGCGCCGAACCGCCCGGGAGGACCAGGCTCATTCCGGCCGGTTCGCCATCAGCCGAGCCGACGGTATGTTGAGCATGAGACTCGTCGGGGTCAGCAGCGTATTCGTGATGCGACCGCTGGGCCCGGCACCGTCGCCCAGGACCCCGGCGGCACATCACGAGTTACTCACGATGTGCTTGCTAGGAGTTCCTTCGGTGCGGTCCCTCGAAGCAGGGTCTGCCCTGCCACGGCAGCAGCCCCTACTGGATGTCTCATCACCAGCCCCGCGGCGCGGCAGCGAGTACGCCCAGCTGTCCCCGCCAGATCAAGCAGGCTGGGCTGCTGGAACGGCGCCCGTGGTACTACATCTGGAAGAAGATCACGGTTACCACCGTCACGCTGGCCGCCGGATGGGCTGCCTTCGCCGTGGTGGGCGATTCGTGGTGGCAGCTGGCGGTGGGCTGCCGTCCAGCAGCAGCCTCCCTCCGGCGATGCCGGCGCCGCGAAGACCAGATTGATGTACACGCACCAGCGCCAGGACAGGTACTCGGTCAGGACGCCGCCGAGCAGCAGCCCGACGGCGCTGCACGAGGCGACGATCGCCCCGTAGATGCCGAACGCCTGGCCGCGCTCCTAGTCGAGGTCGGATGCCGCTGGACACGGCTCGCCAGGGCACGCCAACAGCCCTGGAGCTGCGTTCCCTCCGCCGAGGGCCGCAGCCAGGTGAGTGATCGTAGCCGTGTAGGCGCAGGCCGGAGCGACAGGCAGGCTGGGCCCGCGACCAGCCGCTGTGAGTGTCCTGAGCGACGTCGAGCCACAACTCGGCCGCTGCGTCCCGTAGTCACTGTCCTCGTGCCTTGTCATCTGCGCTGGCGCTTAGCTTGCTGTTTAACCTCGCTGTCCGCCCGGTTCGCTGGCGGGAAGGGGCAAGACGACCGTGGCATGACACGCCGCGGCTGCGACCGTCGATGAGGCTGCTGGTGCTCAAGGCCCGCCGACCGGCGGGAAGGCCGGCGGGCCCTTGCAGCGCACGCCCGGCCGGAGGTCTTGCACCGCGCCCCGGTCCGCAGGCATGCTCGCGGTGGCCGCGGATGAGGCCGGCCGGGGGTCAGGCTGTCGTGTAGACCTTCTCGACGAACTCGGCGAGCCGGTGCTCGTCGAGATTGCGGGCCAGGTCGGCCTCGGTGATGATGCCGACCAGGCGGTGGTTGTCGATCACCGGCAGGTGCTTGATCCGGTGGTCTTCCATCTGGTGCAGCACCTCGCCCACGCCGGCGGCGGCCTCTACCCAGAACAGCGTTTCCTGGGCCAGGTCACCGGCCCGGACCTCGGCGGGGTCGCCGCCTTCGGCGATGCACCGCATCACGATGTCGCGGTCGGTGAGGATGCCGTGCAGCCGGTCGTCGGCGCCGCAGATCGGCAGCGAGCCGACACCGAGATCGCGCATCTTCTGCGCGGCGGCCGCGACGCTGTCGCCTGCGCCGATGCATTCCGCACCGCGGTGCATGATGTCTCGCGCCTGCCGGACCGCCTGCAGGCGGCCCGGTGCCAGCGTCGGGGGATGCGCCTGCGCGTGAGCATCCAGGGCAGCGAGCGCGCTGGCCACCGGCTCGTGTGTTGCCTCCCCGGAGTGCTCGGCGTAGCACGCCTCGCCAAGCTGCCGCACCAGCTTGCCGTGCTGGCGCCGCGCCTGCACCTCCGCAAGCCGCGCCCGCCCCCGCGCCGCGCCTTCCCGGGCCTGGCCCTGGGCACGCTCGGCGGCCGCCTTGGCCTTGTCGAGGATCGCCATGACTCCTCCTGTTCTCCGTGACCGCCTGCTGGGTTCTTCCGCATCTGACGTTACGCCCGGCAGGTCTCGCACAGATCATGCGGGCAGCCGTGGCGGGCAGGCCTTCTTCATGCGCGCGGAGGCCTCGCCGACCACAGTGACACCACGCACGTGCTGGTCTCCGGCAAGGGCCGGCGCGGTGATCGGCGGGCTCACCCGCTTCTGCCACCCATGCGCGGCTCCCCGAGCCGGGCAAGGTGAGCCTGCCTGCGGGCCTAGGTGTGGATGCCGCCCTCCCCGAGGCCACGATGGGATCCGGCTGGCCTTGCCGGCGAGCAGGCTCCCGGGCAGCCGCGGCGACGGCACCGGGACCGAGCCCCTCGCCGGACAGTTCGGCGTCGCACCCGGCGAGAACTGGCGCGGCAGCGGCCACACGCGCGTCCACGTCACGCCGGCGGCCTCGGCCTGCGACCCCGGGATGCCCCATGACCGCACTAGCGGTTGAATGGTCCGAGAAGGTTGGGTGGGTGTCACGTGATCGCCGCGTACGTTCTGATCCAGACCGAAGTCGGCAAGGCGGCCATCGTCGCTGCCGCGCTCCGAGACGTGCCGGGCGTCTCAGAGACGGCGAGCGTGGCCGGACCCTACGACGTCATCGCCCTGGCAGGGGCGCCGGACATCGACGAGCTGGGCAAGCTGGTAGCCTCCCGGGTCCAGGTCCTCGACGGCGTGACGCGGACGCTGACCTGCACGGTCGTTCACCTGTAGGACACCTATCGTGTCGCTGTGGACCACCACACCACAATCCGCGAGGTGGGCGAGGGCGGCGTCCAGGCGGCCTGCTCATGCAGCTGGCGCAGTCCGGTGGTCGGCGCGGACAAGACGACCGGCGCGATGGACGCGCTGCAGCGCGCGGCCGATGCTGGCGATCTGCCCGAGCGGGAGATGTCCCTTCGAACCGCTCCGCAGGGACCTGGCGCTGGCTGAGCGGACGTCACCTGGAGAACAGGTGGATGCCGAGCCACGCCCACCATGCCACGACCGCGATTCGACCGGTGCGACTCCGCGGGCATGCTCACGGCGTGCCGGATCCCCTCGCCTCGATGGCTCGGACATGCCCACTCGGTCACCAGCTCGGATCCGGACGTGTCCTGCTCGGCTGGCATCCGTGCGGTTGCCCCCCGGCTGGCCGCCCCGTCTGTGGCCCGAGATCACCGCCGTAGCGGACGTGCTTCAGGCCTGCATGCGGGCAGTGCCACGCAGGAAGATCACCGCCGTGTGTGACGCCACCCGCGACAAGATCGTTTCCGCGTCATGGCCGCCGGCTCCGTGACCCGCCCGCCGACCGCCCGATGCCCCGAACTGATACGGGGACCCGAGGGCTGGTCACGGTGTCACAAGGTGGCTGGTGAGCATGAACACCACGTGCGCGGCCGATGGTGGCTGGGCACGTGGGGCGGCCATCCTCGCCTGCGGTTCGGGGGCGGGTGTGATGAGGATTGCCTGTTCGGTGATGAGGTTCTGCCGTTCCTGGGGTGTCACCCCTTCCGGTAGACAGGGGAAGCCTGATCCCCGCCAGGCCTGATCCCGCGCACACATGCCACTAGCCGACCCCCCCCGCCACACGGGACGATTCCGGGACCGCGGCCAGGGACAACACCCCTCATAGTCCCGGACGATAGTCCCGCGATAGTCCCGGCCCCCTCGACCACGCCGCCACTGCCGGATCTCGCGCCGGATTGCCAGCCTTCCAACGGGGCCTGATCCGACAGGGAAAAGACCCCGCGCACGGCCCCGGCTACCAGGGAAACCCCTCGACTACGTCGCCTCGCTCTCGCCGAGCGCAACCGAGATCCTTTTCGCCATCGGGGCGGGCGGGGATGTCGTGGGGGTCACCCACGAGTGCGACGACCCGCCCGCGGCGGCGGCGCTGCCTGCCTTGACGTCGGGCGCCATCGACACGAGGGCGCCCCCGCGCCGAGATCGGCCGGCACATCCGCCGGGCCGTCGCTCCAGCCTCTACCGTCTCGACGAGCGGCTGCTGGGCGAGCTGCGGCCCCGCCTCATCGTCACCCAGGGGCTGTGCGCGGTGCGCGCGGCGTCCTATGCGACGGTGTCGCGGGCGGCGCGGCGCCTGGCCGCCGACGTCCCGGTGCTCTCACTCGAGCTGGCCACGCTGGGCGACATCCTGGCTACGGCCGCGACTGTCAGCGCCGCCGCCGGCCACGAGCGCGAGGCCGGGCGCCTCGTCGCGAGCATGCGGGCGCGCATCGACGCCGCCTGCGGCCCGTCCGCGGGTGGCGTGCCTGGAGTGGACCTCGCCGGCCATGGCCGCCGGGCACTGGGTGCCGGAGCTCGCGCGCCTGGCGGGCGGCGGCGACCCGCTCGGACAGGTGGGCGAGCCGTCCCGCGATGCCGGCTGGGACGAGATCGTCGCGGCCGCCCCTGACGTCGTGGTCCTCATGCCGTGCGGCTTCGACCTGGCCCGCACGCTCGCGGTCAGCGCCGATGTGACCCGGCGTCCGGGCTTCGGTCGGCTCCCGGCCGCACGGGCCGGCGGCGTGGTCGCAGTCGACGGCTCCAGCTCTTTGAACCGGCCAGGGCCAAGGATTCTCGACGGGCTCGACCTGATGGCCGCGATCGTCCGTGCTAAGCCCGGCGACCCGCTGCCAGCGGGAGCGGCCTGGGTTCCGCTCGCGCGATCCAGCAGCCCCGGCGCTGGGGCCGCGGGCACCGACGACCTGCCCGGGTCACGGCGCCGGACCGAGCCTGCGGGCGGCTGACCCGCATGCGCTTCCGGTTCGAGGTCCGGCTCACCCCCGCCGACGTCGGCCAGCGGGTGGTGATCCGCTGGCGCAAGCCCGGCGACGTCGCCGGCAAGGTCACCGACGTACTCGGCACTCTCGAGGACTGCGACGGCCGCTTCTTCAGCGTCCGCACGGCCCGCGGCGAACTGGTGGTCGTTCCCGGCGAGCGCGCTCGCCGTCATGCATTGTCGGACTCGTTGCCGACCGCCTCGCTGCGCCCGCCGTCGGTCCACGCCCAGCAGGCGGGATTGAACGCTCCGGTGGAGGCCAAGGCGTCATTGCTCGACGGGTTCCATGCCCAGCCGTCCTGCAGCTGGGTTCCGCCGACCGAGACGACGTACAGCGAGCTCGCCGGCCACCACACCGCCGGGTCCGGGCATGCGCCGCTTTCCTTGTGCAGCTTGCTGATGCCCAAGCTCCCGAAGTCGCCAGGCCCGCAGGCCGCGCGGGCTAGCCTCTTGCCGGCCCCTTCCCGCGCTTCCTGCGCGGATGCTCGATGATCGCGTCCGGCCCGGGGAACACCAGGGCGGTGTGACCGTCGTCGAATCGCACCAGGTAAGGCGGCTCCCCGCCCGCTCCGCGGACCTCGACGATCTCGCCCGTCCGCTCCGGATGGCCCACGATGTTGGCGGGCACGTGGAGCCGGTCCCCGACGGCTGCCTGCATGCGCCCACCTCCTCGTCCGCATTCGCTCACCGCATGTCCGCATTCCCCGCGCTGCCCGCGCGCCGGAGGACACGCCCACGGTGTACCCAGACTGGCACAGGCAAGCATCCCACCCCGACGCTGCTGGCTGGTACCGGTCGCGAGGGCACCATCTTTCCTGTGGGCACCGCTACGGTACTCGTTGCCGGGACTCGGCGGGAGCCGGGTGACGGCCTGTGCCGGTCGCCGGAAAACGGCCAGCATGACACACTGCCGCCCCGAGCCGAACAGACAACCGACCCCGACCTGCTGCGTCGTCTCCTGGAGGCTGTGTCCAGCCCGCGTTGATCCGGCCCTGG
>DASYXX010000233.1:0-4180 GCA_035934395.1 Streptosporangiaceae bacterium | reverse complement strand
CCAGCTCGCTCTTGCATGGTCCCGCTGGCGGCGAAAACACCAGGCCCGCGCCCGCTACCACCACTACCAGACCCGCCTCCGGGCGTCCCCCGCATGAACCAAGATCAGATCACAAACCGGGACTGTAGTACCGGTCGCGTTCGGTCTTCCCGCGATGGGACATGCTGTCGAATGACGCCTGAAACGGTCGTTTTCGGAGCGTCCGCGTCCGGGGCGCGTGGTACGCCCTGCACCACACACGGCCTGGGAAGCGGCTGCGCAAGGCGTCTGGACCGTCGTGCGATAGGGAGTTACCGTCTGGGCATGTCGTTTGGGCCAGATGTTGCGCTGCGGACCACGACTGACGACCGCTCCATTGAGGGCGCCAAGGTGGTTGCGGGGTACGGCCGCGAGCCATGGCTGGCCATCAGGGACCTCTCCAAGCTCGCCAGGATCACTGCCCGTGACGACGCCGCCGACGGCGACAGGTTCGAGGTTATAGGCGTGACCCTGACCGCCGGCCCCGTCCCTGACAACACCACCACGCAGAAGGGCGCCACCGCGCCGGGCTGGGTGGCCTACGGCACCTTGGTGAAGCGCGGGCTCGTCGACGACGCCGCTGCTCCGAAGCGCCGCGCTGGCTGATCGATACCGGGGGAGATCCCCCAGGTCAAGATGCCTGCCGTCGGCTGCGGTGGCCGGCGCTGTCGGGCGCGATAGCCTCGCTGCCTCCGGGCCCGCACCCGGGCAGCAGGCAGAAGGTGGCCCCGGCGCGATCAGCGCGCCCGGGGTCTTGTGCTGGTCACGAACGTTCCGCGGCCTGGCACGGTCTGCACCAGGTGCTCGCGGACCAAGACGTCGATCGCGCGCCGCACGGTGCCGGTCGCGAGATGTGTCTGCGCGGTCAGCTCCGTCAACGACGGCAGCTTCGAGCCGATCTGCCCGCGGGCGATCCGTCCCGCAGCTGCGCTGCGAGCTGCTGGTATGCGTGCTCGGGCGAGGTGCTGTCAATCTTCACGGCGGGTTCGCCTATTCGTGATGACGCCGCCAAGGTTTGGTGAATCCAGACGTAAGCAAAGTTAGCAGATCTCACCATGGCGAGGCATGGCCTACTAGCCTGGGTCGGCGCCTGGCGGCGGCCGGACCCGCTCGGCCAGGTGCCGAGAGCGGAATTGCAGTCCGGGCCGATGAGCAGGTCGACTTCCCAGTCGTCGGGCACGGCCTGGTCATCAGCTCATCAGCCTCGGCCCAGTGCTCCCACCGCCGGCCAGGACCGCAGCACCTGCTCGGCAAGCGGTTCAGCCATCCCGGCCGCGGCGGCTCCGGCCGGGCTGCTGACCGGCGCGCCGGCCGCCAGGAGCCGGAGCACCACGACGGCCAGCCGCTGCTCGTCCTCGCCCAGGCTGCCGGCGGCGGCGAGCGCGGTGTCGATCGCGTCGGCGGAGGGGGTGGTGGCGGTTTCTGCGGTCATGTCTGTGCTCCTTGATCTAGGGGCCGGCCGTAACGGCGGCGCGCGGCCCGGCGGTTGCCGCCAGGCGAGTCCGGTTGCTACGCTAAACCTTCTAGCCAGCTGGAAGGTCAAGGAACCCGGATGAAGATCGGCGAGATCGCCGCCCAGGCCGGGATCCCGGCCAAGACGATCCGGTTCTGGGAGGACCAGCACCTGCTCCCTCCGCCGGCCCGGACCCCGTCGGGCTACCGCGACTATGACCGCGCGGTCCTCGAGCGGCTGGCCTTCATCCGCCAGGCTCAGGCCGCGGGGCTCACGCTGGGGCACATCCGCCAGGTCCTGGACATCCGCGACGGGGGCGAGCCGCCATGCGTGCACGTCACCGACCTGATCAGCCAGCGGCTCGGCGAGGTCGAGGCCCGCCTGGCCGAGCTCGCCCGGGCCCGAGACCAGCTCGCAGCCCTCGCCCGGCGGGCGGCGGCGCAGGACCCGGCCGACTGCCGGGGCTATTGCTCGATCATCGCTGCCGAGCCGGCATCATCTGCCGCTCCTTGACCTTCCAGCTAGGAGGAAGGTCTACGGTACGGGGGAGACCCTGAAGAGGAGCTGGTTTCGTGGAGCTGATCCTGCTGACGGTGCCGGCCTGCCCGAACGCCGCTGCGTTTGAGGAGCGGCTCGCGGCCGCGCTGGCCGGCCATCCCGGCGCCGTCGTGCGCCGCCGCGAGGTCGCCGACGACCGGCAGGCGGCACAGGCGGGGATGCACGGGTCGCCGACGCTGCTGATCAACGGCGTGGACCCGTTCGCCGGGCCGGGTCAGGCGCCCAGCCTGTCGTGCCGGCTCTACCGGGACGCGGCCGGGCGCACCGGCCCGGCACCATCGGTGGAGTCGCTCCGGCAGGCGATCGCGGCAGCCAGCCATGCCTGAGCACGGCCCGGCAGGACACGGCCGGCGAAGGAACGGCAATGACCCGCGCTGACATGAACGACGACGGCCGGGATTATGCGAGCTTGGCCGCTGTCCCGGGCGGGGAGCCTGCGCCCATGCCGCCACAGGCTCGCGAGCCGGGCCGCCGCGGCGACAATCGTTCCGGGCTGGCCGCGCTGTGGCTGCTGCTCGCCCCGCTCGCTTGCTGCGGAGCTCCGCTGTTGATCGCAAGCCTGGCCGCAGCCGGGGCGCTGGCCTGGGGCGGGATCGGGCTGGCGGTCGCGGTGCTGCTGGCCGCGGGCGTGCTGGTCATCCGCCGCCGCAGGCGCGCCTGCCTGTCGGCGGGTGCCGCCGACCCGCAGCCGCGGGTCGAGACCATGGCCCCGCGGAGCGGGACCCGGTGACCGCACGCGGCATGCCAGCCCAGTCGGCAGGGATGGCCGGCCGCGCAACGCCCGCGCGGCGCTCACGCTCGGCCTGGTCGGCGGGGCGCCGCGCTCCCGGGATCACCGGCCCTGGCCATCATCGGCGGCAGGCGGGACGCTATGTCAGCCACAAGATCAGGAGGTGCGCAGGTGGACCGGTTCGACGTGGTCATCATCGGGATGGGCCCGGGCGGGGAGGCCGCCGCCGGGCGGCTGCTGGACGCCGGGAAGCGGGTGGCGATCGTCGAGCGGGAGCTGATCGGCGGGGAGTGCGCCTACTGGGCGTGCATCCCGTCCAAGACACTGCTGCGCGCCCCGGAGGCCCGGGCCGAGGCAGCCAGGGCCGCGGGCGTGGCCACCCCGGCTCTGGACTGGCCGGGGCTGCGGGACTACCACGACTACATGGTCCGCCACCTCGACGACGCCGCCCAGGTCCGCGGCTACCAGCAAGCCGGGGCCACCGTGATCAAAGGCGGCGCGCGGCTGGCCGGCCCTGGCCGGGTCGAGGCCGACGGGGACCTCCTGGAAGCTGACCATATTGTCATCGCCACCGGATCGCAGCCGGTGCGCCCCGAGATCGACGGCCTGGACCAGGTGCCGGTCTGGACGAACCGGGAGGCCACCAACGTGCGGGACATCCCGTCGCGGGTGCTGGTGATCGGCGGCAGCGCCGTCGGCGTGGAGCTCGGCCAGTTCTACGCCCGGATGGGCGCGCAAGTCACCATCGTCCAGCGCGCGGGCACGCTGGTCGACCGGGAAGACCCGAGGGTCGGCGAGCTGGCCCGCGACGCGCTGGCCGCCGACGGGGTCACCGTCCATACCGGGCGCACCGCCGCCCGGGCCCGGCCCACCGGCGGCGGCGCGGTCATCACGCTCGACGACGGCACCGAGACCGAGACCGACGTGGTGATCCTCGGCGCCGGGCGCCAGCCGGTCACCGCGGGGCTCGGCCTGAAGGCCGTCGGCATAACTCCCGGCGCGCGCGGCGAGATCCCGGTCGACGAGCACTGCCGCGCGGCCGACGGCCTGTGGGCCATCGGCGACGTCACCGGGGTCTCGCTGTTCACCCACGTCGCCACGTACCAGGGCCGGGTCGCCGCCGACAACATCCTCGGCCGCGAACGGACCGCGTCCTACCAGGGCATCCCCCGGGTCGTGTTCGCCGACCCCGAGATCGCCGCCGCCGGCCTCACCACCCGGCAGGCCCGCGACCGCGGCATCGACGTGGCGGCGAGCGAGGTGGCCATGGCGGACGCGGTGGACCGGTCGTGGACCTACGAGCGTGACCCCCGCGGCGCCCTCGGGCTGCTCGCCGACCGCCAGGACCGCGTCCTCGTCGGTGCGTGGGCGGTCGCGCCGCTGGCCAGCGAGTGGATCCACCAGGCCGCGCTGGCGATCCG